>JAPHTA010000286.1 GCA_026196475.1 Sedimenticola sp. | reverse complement strand
GCGAGGCTGAAATCAAGAAAGCCTATCGGCGACTTGCCATGAAGTATCATCCGGACCGGAATGCCGGTGAGCAGGGGCCGGATGCGGAGAAGAAATTCAAGGAGGCGAAAGAGGCCTACGAGGTCCTCTCCAATGCCCAGAAGCGGTCAGCCTATGACCAGTTCGGTCATGCCGGTGTCGACAACTCCATGGGCGGGGGCTACGGCGGTGCCGGTCATGGCGGAAACTTCAGCGATATCTTCGGCGACGTGTTCGGCGACATATTCGGTGCCCGTGGCGGTGGCGGATCACGTGTTCACCGGGGGGCTGACCTCCGTTATAACCTGCAACTCTCCCTGGAAGATGCGGTTGCCGGGACCTCGGTCAAGATTCGTGTTCCCACCATGGTCAAGTGCAACCCCTGCAATGGAACCGGAGCCAAGAAGGGGACCAGCCCGAAAACCTGCTCCACCTGTGCCGGTCATGGACAGGTTCGCATGCAACAGGGCTTCTTCTCCGTTCAACAAACCTGCCCGACCTGTCGCGGCAAAGGCACGGTCATCGATTCACCCTGTTCTGCCTGTCATGGTGCAGGACGTATCCAGGAGCACAAAACGCTTTCCGTGAAGGTACCACCCGGTGTCGACACCGGTGACCGGATACGCCTCGCTGGCGAGGGGGAAGCGGGCGAAAATGGCGGACCTGCCGGTGACCTGTACGTGCAGATTGCGGTCAAGCCTCACGAGATTTTCACCCGGGAGGAGAACCACCTGTTCTGCGAGGTGCCGATCAGTTTTGTCGTGGCAGCCCTTGGAGGAGAGCTCGAGGTGCCGACCCTGGATGGCAAGGTGGTGCTGAAGATTCCTGCCGGGACCCAGTCCGGGAAGATGTTCCGCATGCGTGGGAAAGGTGTCAGGCCGGTACGCGGTGGACCGATCGGGGACCTCCTGTGCAAGGTGATGGTGGAGACACCGGTAAACCTGACCGATCACCAGAAGGATCTGCTGCGCCAGCTTGAAGAGAGCATGAAGGGTGCCGGCAGCAAGCACAGTCCGCACTCCACCGGTTGGCTCGACGGGGTCAAGAAGTTTTTTGAAGGGATGGGATTCTAGCGGCTTCGGATCACCTCCTGTTGCCCGTTCAATCTCCTCGCAAACCAGACAACCAGGAACAGCAGCATGATAAGAATCGCAGTCGTGGGTGCCGCCGGTCGCATGGGCAAGACGTTGATACAGGCCGTTACGGAAGCCGAGGGCTTTACCCTGGGGGCGGCAACAGAGAGACCCGATAGTTCGCTGATCGGAGCGGATGCGGGAGAGCTGGCCGGCGTCGGCCGCCTCGGAGTGCCGATTCAGGACGGGCTGGAGAAGGTCACAGACGAATTTGATGTGCTGATTGATTTCACCTCTCCCACCGTGACCCTTCAGCACCTGGCAGTATGCGTGGAGAAGGGCAAGCGGATGGTGATTGGCACCACCGGTTTCAGCGATGAGCAAAAGGCGGCGCTGGAGGCGGCGGCGGAGAAGACGGCGCTCATCCTGGCCCCCAACATGAGTGTTGGCGTCAACCTCTGCTTCAAACTGCTCGACCTGGCCGCGCGGGTCCTGGGTGACGAAGTGGATATCGAGGTGATCGAGGCCCATCACCGGCACAAGGTGGATGCCCCCTCCGGCACCGCTCTGCGCATGGGCGAGGTGGTGGCAAATGCATTGGGACGGGATCTCAAGCAGTGTGCGGTATACGGCCGCGAGGGCATCACCGGGGAGCGGGATCGGCAGACGATCGGCTTCGAGACCATCCGTGCCGGGGACGTGGTGGGGGATCACACGGTGCTGTTTGCTGCCATGGGTGAGCGGGTGGAGATCACCCACAAGGCCTCCAGTCGAATGACCTTTGCCAATGGCGCGGTACGCGGTGCTGGCTGGCTGATGGAGCGCGACAAGGGACTCTACGATATGCAGGATGTGCTGGGCCTCCGCTGAAGAGTGCAGGGCACTCTCGGAAACCGATTGAAATGGGCGAACCGGTGATCATCCTGCCATCCGGAGGGGCGATGGGCCCCCCGACCGGAGCGGTGCCCGGGCTGAATTTCCCCATGCCACGGACCTCCTTCATCTGGTTTCTCTTTTTGGTTCCGTTGCTGCTCTCCTGCAGCAGTGACACCCTTGCTCCCGATGAGAAGATACGGCAACTGCTGGCGGAGGGGGAACTGGCCGTTGAATCCCGTTCCGTCAGCGCCGTGGCACCCTTTGTGTCGGAGGGTTACCGGGACGACAGAGGGCAGGACCGGCGTTCGGTACTACGACTCCTGGCCGGTTACTTTCTGGGCCATCAGTCCATTCATCTGCTGACACAGGTAACCGGGGTTACCCTGACAGGAGATGAGGAAGCCGAGGCAACCGTTTTCGTGGCTGTGGCCGGGCAGCCAATCGAGTCAACCTCTCAGCTTCTCTCCCTGCGGGCGGATCTCATTCGCCTGAGTATCCGGTTGAGCAGTGAAAGCGGCGATTGGCAGGTGGTTTCAGCACAGTGGCGCAGGGCGGAACCGGCCGATTTCCTCAATTAGGGCCTGTTGGCGCCAGGCGTATATCCCTCGACGGCGGCCATTATTGAAGGACAGGTCACCGGTTATCCGCCATCCTACGTAATCTTGGCACGGTTGCTGCTTTTCTTGTCCCGAACCCTGTAATCTGCCTCCGGAGTTTAGGATGAACAGTGCTCTGCCTGGATTGAACCTGACCGTATCCCCGACTAGTCCATCTGTCGATAGTGGCGCCAAAGGTCTTTTTCAAGGTCCGCCGGACGCGCTGCAGGGTGCTGATTTTAAAAACATATTCAAACAATTATTGGGATCCCCGGAAGGGCTTGCCCGGTTGCGTGAGCTACTGCCCCAGGAACAGCTTGCGCAGTTCGATTCCCTGCTGGAGAGCGGCAACGGGTTGCCTTTTTCGGCAGATCTTGCCGCCACCCCGGAGCTGGCGGGGAATCCGGCACTGGTACAGTGGATGATGCAGTTGATCGAGGGGGGCGTGGCCGGGCAGGCCGTGGCCACGGCCAGTGATCCGGGCAGGGCGGCAATCAGCATGGCTGATTTCCGGTCCATGCTGCTATCCCAGGGGTCACCGGGGGAGGGGGGTAATGGATCCCGGCCGGCCCCTGGAAGTGACAACATGAAACTGGATGCGCAATCGGCGATTCTGCTTTCACAAGACGAGGGAGTGGCCGAGTTGCCACAGCAGATTCGTGCCTTGCTGCTCAAGGGGGATGCGCCGGGTGGGTTGTTGCCGAGCCAGTCGATCCCGGGTTCAACCCCGTTTTCAAGCCTGATGGCGGGTGTGGAGGCGATGTCGTCCCCGCGCGGGATGCAGGTGACGCCGGCCCCGCTCAATATGCCGATGGGTGAGCGGGGCTGGGACAACGTGCTTGGAAACCGCATCATGTGGATGGTTGGAAAGGAGATGCAACAGGCCTCGCTTCAGATAGCACCGCGCCACCTGGGGCCGATCGATATCCAGGTGACGGTACAGAATGACCTTACCAACGTCACCTTCACGGCGCAGCATGCTGTCACCCGGGAGGCGATCGAGGCTGCCATCCCCCGGCTACGGGAGATGTTCATGGAGAACAACATGCAGCTGGTCAATGTCGACGTCGGGCAGCGCGATGGTGCGGCATCGAATGGCAGCTCTGACCTTGCCGGGCAGGGGGCAGGTCGGGGTGGTCCGGGTGGCACGGCTGGTGGTGAGACCGGTGAAGATGCCCAGGACCCAACGTTGCAGCAGGTGCGCACCGGCAGCGGTCTGGTCGACGATTACGCCTGATCCTGCCGCCGTCCGGGCCGTTCGTGATCCGCGGCAGAAAGGGCGGCCAGTTGCGAGAATTTGCGGAGAATCGGGATTTGCAGGTACGTCTCCAGCCGATTCTTGGTTATCATACTCCCTAGACAGAAAGAACTCCGGATCACGATGGGAGAGATCAAGACCGTGCGATTCATCAAGCTGATATTCATTTTACTGATCATGATGATCGGCGCCGCTTTTGCGGTCATGAATGCCGAACCGGTGATGCTCGACTACTATTTCGGGGCCAGGGAGTTGCCGCTTTCGGTGATACTGGTGGGTGCCATCGCCCTGGGCGCGCTGCTGGGTATCCTGGCTTCGTTGGGCAGTTCCCTTCGATTGCGCCGTGAGAATATGAACCTCAGGCACAAGGCACGACTGGCCAGGCAGGAAGTCAACAATCTTCGCTCAATACCGATCAAGGACAGCTGAGCCGATGAGCGCCTCTGAATCACCTCCACGTGACGCCCATGTGGCAGTCGCCATTGGCCGAAGGTACCCTGAACCATCATGATGGAACTGCTCTGGTTACTGCTACCCGTTGCTGCCGCGTCCGGCTGGGTGGCGGCAAAAAGAAGCAGCGCCAACCGGACGGTTACCGTTACCGATCGTACGCCGGGCTACTTCAGCGGTCTCAACTACCTGCTAAACGAGCAGCCTGACAAGGCAATCGATGTCTTTATCAAAATGCTGGAGGTGGATAGCGAAACGGTCGAGACCCACCTGGCGCTGGGCAACCTGTTCCGGCGGCGTGGCGAGGTCGACCGCGCCATTCGAATCCACCAGAACCTGATTGCCAGGCCGACCCTGAGTCGTGATCAGCGGGCCCAGGCGCTACTGGAGCTGGGTCAGGACTACATGAAGGCTGGCTTGTTTGACCGCGCCGAGAGCCTGTTCAGTGAACTGGGTGAAATGAACATGTTCCAGTCCCAGGCCCTGGAGAATCTCCTTACCATCTACCAGCAGGAGAAGGACTGGGACAAATGCCTTCAGGTGGCCAGGCGACTGGGCCAGCGCACGGGTGTATCCCGGCGCAGGGCGTGTGCGCACTACTACTGTGAACTGGCGGAGGAGGCGCGTACCCGAAAGGACCTGGTAAAGGCCTCGCAGCTCCTGAAAAAAGCCCGGCTCTCGGACGATGAGTGTGTCCGGGCAACCCTTCTTCAGGGCCGGATTGAGATGCTTGGCGGTGCGACCAAGAATGCGCTGCGGCTTCTCAAGCAGGTGGAGCGTCAGGATCCCGAATATCTATCCGAGGCCCTCCCTTCCATTATTGAATGCTACCGGCTGCTGGGTGATCGGGAAGAGTTGACGCGCTACCTGGAAAAACTGTACCAGCGACACCCCCTGGTATCGGTGGCACTTGCCATGGCCGAGCTGATCCGGGAATCGGACGGAGACGAGGCGGCAGTCCGCTTTCTTGGCGATTACCTGCACAGTCATCCTTACCTGGAGGGTCTGGAGCGGATGCTCTCCCTGATGCTCCAATCGGGTAGTACTGATTCCCGGGAGAGTCTGACAATTCAGCAACGGATCGTTGAGAAAATGCTTGAAAGCCGGGCCGCCTACCTCTGCAGCAGCTGCGGGTTCACCGCCAAGACCCTGCACTGGCAGTGCCCCAGCTGCAAATCCTGGGGCAGTATCAAGCCACGCCAGGAGTTTGACGAGACCTGAGCAGGTAGCGTCCAGATCCGTCCACTACAGGAGACTTCCAGAGCAATGACAGATGTAGCAAGAGATCCCAGAATTATCGTGGCCCTCGACTATCCGGCCGCAGCTCCGGCACTCGATCTTGTCTCCGGTCTTGACCCGGCAAGCTGTCGTTTGAAAGTGGGCAAGGAGATGTTCACCCGTCTCGGGCCGGCGTTTGTTGAACAACTGGTCGGCCGGGGCTTCGACGTGTTCCTGGATCTCAAGTTCCATGATATCCCGAATACCGTGGCCGCAGCCTGCGCTGCCGCGGCGGATCTCGGGGTCTGGATGGTCAACCTGCACGCATCCGGCGGCCGCAAGATGATGACAACCGCCCGTGAGCGCCTGGAATCCCTCAGCCACAGACCATTGCTGATCGCGGTTACCATACTGACCAGCCTGGGTGAGAAGGATATCGCGGAGGTGGGCTTTGTTGGTGCACCGGCTGACAACGTGGTGCGGCTTGCCCGGCTGACCCGTGAATCGGGCCTGGACGGTATTGTCTGCTCCCCCCTCGAGGCCGCCGAGGTACGCCCGCTTGTGGGCAGGGATTTTCTTCTCGTAACCCCGGGGGTCCGGCCCGCGTCGGCGGCCAGGGATGACCAGAAAAGGGTGATGACTCCCCTCGATGCACTGAACAACGGTGCCGACATGCTGGTGATCGGTCGTCCGATTACCGCTGCCGATGATCCCCAGGCGAGCCTGGAGCGGATTCAGCGGGAAATCGCCGGGTTTCGCCGCTGATCAATTTCAGCACAGGCTCTCGGGATGAGCCCGCCGACAGGGTAGAGTGGTAGCGGTGTCACTGCCCGGCAACCAACATCAGACCACGTCCCTATGCTCTATCTTTACCACAGCAACCGACTGGAACAACTGGCCGAGCGGCTGGCCGGGGTTCTGGCACAACCACTGGATGATCCCCTGGCGACCGAAACCGTGGTTGTCCAGCATCCGGGGATGGAGCGCTGGCTATCGCTGCAACTGGCCCACCGGCTCGGTGTCTGCGCCAACATGGCGTTTCCGCTGCCTGCCGGTTATATCTGGCAACTGTTGCGCCAGCTCCTGGACGGGGTCCCGGACCAGGACCGGTACCAGCCGGCACTGATGCAGTGGTGGCTGTTCCAGCGGCTGGATGGCCCGCTCGACCCGTCATGGTGCGCCCCCCTGAAGCAGTACCTGGAGGGGGCCGACGAGTTGATGCGGTTCCAACTCGCGGGGGAGATTGCACGCACTTTCGATCAGTACCTGGTATACCGTCCGGACTGGATTGTCGGCTGGCAACTGGGGCGTTGTATGGTGCCCGGGGACGAGTGGCAGGGCGCCTTGTGGCGCGAACTGGCGACGGCGCAGCCGGATGATCACTGGGTTGACCTGCAGCAGCGGCTGGAAGCGGAATGCCCGCAGCCGGATCCAAATGCGCTGCCGCAAAGGGTCTGCCTGTTTGCACTCTCTTCGCTCTCACCCGGCTACCTTGGCATACTGCAGTACGCCGCCCGGCAGATGGACGTGCATCTTTTTCTACTCAATCCCGCACAGGGACACTGGATGGACCTGGTGTCGTCCCGCGAACAGCAGCGTCAGGAACTCGCCGCCCCGGAGCTGTCGCGCTACCTGGATACTGGCAACCCGCTGCTGGCTTCAATGGGTACGCAGGGGAGAGATTTTTTCTCCCTTCTTCTCTCCTTCGATCCCGGTTCCGAGGAGCTGTTCGTTGATCCCGCTGGAAACCGCTTGCTGGCCGGTTTGCAGCGAGACATCCTGTATCCGGATCTGGAGCCCGGTCCGGAACCAGGGGTCATAGACCCCGGGGATCGGTCTCTTCAGCTGCATGTCTGTCATAGCCCGATGCGTGAACTCGAGGTGCTGCATGACCAGCTTCTGTCGCGGCTGGAGCAGGATCACAACCTGTCTCCGGACGAGATCCTGGTTATGACCCCGGATATGGATCTGTACGCACCCTATATCGAGGCGGTGTTCGGCCAGACAGCCGATGGAACGACTATACCCTACAGCCTCTCGGACAGCAGCCAGTTGCGGGAGTCACCCGTGGTTGTACGCTTTCTCGAACTGCTATCCCTTCCCGGTGGGCGCTATCCGGCAGACCGGGTCGTGTCGCTGCTTGAGTTGCCTGCCCTGCAGCGCCGGTTCGGGCTGGGTGAGGGCGATCTTCCCCGCATCCGCCACTGGATCGAACAGGTAGCCATTCGCTGGGGGCGTGACGGTACCGAGCGGGAGGCGCTGGGGTTGCCCCTTACCGGGCAGAACAGCTGGCAATCGGGGCTCGACCGGCTGCTTCTCGGCTACGCACTTCCATCGGAAGAGAGTCTCTTCCGCGGCATACTTCCCTGTTCCGAGGTGGAGGGGGCGGATGTACGTATTCTGGGAGGGCTGCATGCCTTTGTCACGGCCCTGTTCGAGCTGGAAACGACCCTTCTGGAGGCACATACCCCGGTCGTCTGGGCTGATCTGCTGGGCCGGCTGGTGGCGCGTTTTCTGGACCCGGACGAGGAGGAGATGCGGCAGGTCCAGGCGCTGCATAATGCCATTGCCCGGCTACTGGATAGTGCAGCGATGGCCCGGTTCCGGGGGACCCTGTCCAGGGAGCTGGTGATCTCACAGCTGGAATCCCGGTTTTCCCATCCGTCGAGCGGTCGCTTCCTTGGCGGTGGCGTCAATTTCTGCGCGCTGACCCCGATGCGCGCCCTGCCGTTCAAGGTGATCTGCATGATCGGCATGAATGACGGGGCCTATCCCAGGGACAGCCGGCGGCTCGGTTTTGATCTGATCCAGCGGGAGGGTTACCGGGTGGGAGACCGGAGCCGGCGGTCAGATGATCGCTACCTGTTTCTCGAAACCCTGATTTCCGCCCGGGAGCAGCTCTATATCAGCTACGTGGGGCAGGATATACGGGACAACAGCATGCTGCCCCCCTCGGTGCTGGTCAGCGAGCTGCTGGATGTTGTGGACAGCTGTTATTGCAGTGCATCCGGTGAAAGCGCGTCGCAATCGCTGACGACCCTTCATCCGCTGCAACCATTCAATCCCCGCTATTTCATCCCGGACTCCGGACTGTTCAGTTACTCCGAGACGCACTGTGCGGGGGCGGCGGCCCTGCTGGGCGAGACCTGTCAGCGCCCCCCTCTGCTCAGGCAGCCGCTGACCAGGCCGGAAACGGAGTGGCAGCAGGTCGAACTCGCGCAGCTGATCAGCTTCTTTTCCCACCCGGTGCGTTATCTGCTCTCGCAGCGGATCGGTATCACCCTGCCGCGGGGAGAAGATGTGCTGCAGGGACGGGAGCCGTTCGAGCTCGACTATTTCGGCCGTTCGGACCTGTTTCTGCGGCTGGTTGCCGGTATCCAGGCCGGTCATCCACGGCAGGTGATGCTGGAGCTTGAGCGGGCCCGTGGCCTGCTGCCCCACGGGGTGGCGGGCGATGTTCACTTTGACCGACTGTATGCAGCGGCCCGGAAATGCGCCGTCATGCTATCCGAACAGAAGATGGATCTGCCAACAGACCTTTCACCGCCTATCGACTGGAGCCACGGTTCCCTCAGACTCAAGGGTCGCCTGGAACAGGTGAGTTCCGAGGGCCTGGTCGGCTACTCGAAGGAGAGGATCCCGGATCGGCAACTGCTGGCACTCTGGATACGTCACCTTGCCCTGAATCTGGATCCGCCTGCTGGCGTCAACCCGGTCAGTCGCTGGCTGAGCAAGGATGGGTTGCTCACGTTCGGTGCCCAGGCGGAGGCGGCGCAACACATGGGCACACTACTCGAACTATACCTGGAGGGGTTGCAGACACCATTGAAGCTGTTCCCCCGGAGCAGCCACTGCTTCGCGCGGGCACTCCTTGACGGCAAGCCGGCCGACAAGGCGCTGGAAAAGGCAAGAGGGCGTTGGCTCGGTGGCTACGCCACCCATGCCGAGTTTGATGATCCCTACTATCGGCTGGCCTTTCCCGACGGAGAGGTGCTGGACGAGATGTTCCAGTCACTCAGTGAGCGTGTGTACATGCCGATGCTTTCCGCCCTGGAGTCAAGCTGACATGCAGCCCCTGTCACTTTTCGAGACCACGCTGGATGGTATGCACCTGATCGAGGCAAGTGCAGGTACCGGCAAGACGTACACCATTACCGGACTCTATCTGCGCCTGGTCATGGAACGGGGTCTAAGCGTCGATCAGATCCTGGTCGTGACCTTCACCAAGGCGGCCACCGCCGAACTGCGTGAGCGAATACGCTCCTCCATGGTCGATCTCAAGAAGGCCTGGGAGCAGGGCAGGGAGCACCCGTTCGCCGAGGCGCTGTTGAACGGAAGGGAGGATGCCGGGGAGCGGCTGAAACGGCTCAGCCTGGCGATACTCGATTTCGACCGGGCTGCGGTGTTTACCATACACGGATTTTGCCAGCGCCTGCTGGCGGATAGCGCCTTCGAGAGTGGGGTCGCGTTCGAGAGCGAACTGGTTGCCGATCAACAGTCGCTCCTGCAGGAGGTGGTGGACGACTTCTGGCGCAAGCGGGTACAGGATCTTTCACCCGGGCTGCTCGGATACCTGCTGGACTCCGGGTTTGCCCCGGACCGGTTGAGCGGCACCCTGAATGGCCATATCAACCAGCCCTACCTTGAGATAAGAGCCCTCCCCATGCCCGGGGACCTGGAGGAACTGGAGAGCGAGTTCCAACAGGCTATCGCTGCGGCACGAGTCGCCTGGGATGCGGGGCGCGAGGAGGTGATTCGGCTGCTCAGGGAGAGCGAGGGACTGAACCGGAAACGCTATCGACAGGACTGGATCGAAGGCTGGCTGGCCGGGCTGGAGCAATATCTGCAGGCACCGGAAGAGGGCCCGTTTCCGCAGTTGGAGAAATTCACTTCGGGCTATATCAAGCAGTCCCTCAAGAAAGACAGGTTGGCGCCGGAACACCCGTTCTTCGACTGTTGCGAGGCGCTTCTGGTTGCCGGGGAGTTGCGCGAGCAGGCCTACCGGCAGGCCAGGGTGGCACTGATTGGAGAGTTGATCGCTTTCAGTAACCGACAGCTGCCACAACGCAAGCGGGAACAGCGCCTGCAGTCCTATGATGACCTGCTTTTGAACCTGCACAGCGCCCTGCAAGGGTCCCATGGCGATCAGCTTGTCGCCTTGGTCCGCAGGGACTACGGGGCGGCGCTGATTGATGAGTTTCAGGATACAGACCCGGTTCAGTACGCGATTTTCCGGCAACTTTTCATGCATGCAGGATGCACTCTTTTCCTGGTCGGGGATCCGAAACAGGCGATCTACAGTTTTCGTGGTGCGGATATCTTTGCCTACCTCAAGGCACGTAATGATGCCGTGGAGGAGCATACACTGGACCGGAACTGGCGTTCCCTGCCACAACTCGTGAAGACGGTGAACCGGCTGTTCGGTGCCACGCAACGGAGCTTCCTTTTTCCACAGATTCCGTTCCATCCAACGCGGGCGGCAGAGCGGTCCCACCAACAGTTGCTGGATGGGGAGGGTGGCGATGCCTGTTTTCGTATTGGATTTATCGCCGGTAAACAGAGCAAGGATCAGGCTACTGCCAGCGCCGCCCGCTGGACAGCCCGGGAGATAGCCCGGTTGCTTGGGGGTGCGGATGAGGCGCGGGTTTATCTGGATGACAGGCCACTGGCCGGTGGGGATATCGCGGTCCTGGTCCGGACCCATCGGCAGGGCCAGGCGATGCAGGCCGCATTACAGGCCCACGGCATTCACAGTGTTCAGCATGCGCAACAGGACGTCTTCCAGTCCCAGGATGCGGAAGAGCTTGAGCGCCTGTTGTATGCGGTACGGGAGCCGCAACGCGAAGACCTGGTGTTTGCCGTGCTGGCTGGAAAACTGGTGGCGATTCCGGGCGAGCAGATTGCGAACCTGGCCGATGATGAAGTCCGCATTGCGCACTACCTGGAGCAGTTCCAGGACCTTCATGAAGTCTGGCTGCAGCATGGATTCATGCGCATGTTCCGTCTTTTCCTTCAGCGGCAACAGGTTGCCCCTCGTCTGTTGGGGAGCACCGGTGGTGAGCGGAGTCTGACCAATCTCCTGCATCTGTCTGAACTGCTGCATCAACAGGAGCGGGAGTCTGTCCCCGGCATGGGGCCACTGATCGCCTGGCTGGGCCAGATGCGGCGCGGTGCCGATGCCCGGGATGAGCAGCGACAACAGCGCCTGGAGAGTGATGAAGCGCTGGTACAGATTGTCACCATCCATCGCAGCAAGGGGCTGCAGTATCCCCTGGTCTTCTGCCCCTTTGTCTGGGATGGCGGAGTGCGTGGTATAGGGAGCGGTGAAGGGTGCCGTTTCCACGACCCGGAGCAGGGCTACAGAACTGTACTCGACCTGGGTTCGGAACAGTGGGATGTGGCCCGGGTCCGGGCCCGCAACGAGGCGTTGGCGGAGAGCCTGAGACTGCTCTACGTGGCGCTGACCCGTGCTGAACAGCGTTGTTACATAACCTGGGGCAATGTCAATGGTGCGGGAGAGTCGCCACTGGCATGGTTGCTCCATCCGCCCGAGGAGATCCGGGAGGGTGATCTGTTGTTGCAGATGTCCGGCCACTTCAAGTCACTGCACGAGACTGACCTGCGGACGAGGTTGCAGCAGTGGGCCGACAAGGGGGAGGGGCAGGTACTGATAACCGACTGCCAGGCGGAATCGACAGAGACGCCTTTCACGATACCCGGAATGGCCCTGCGAGGGGGCGACCAGGTGACCGGCCCGTCTTTGCAAGCGAAATCGTTCTCGCGGCGGTTGCGCCGCCGGGCCGCAGTGACCAGTTTCTCTGCCCTTACCTCCGGGCATGACCGGTTCGATCGGCCGGATCATGACGGAGAGATCGCCTTGCCGGCGACCGGTATGACAGAAACGGCGCCGGACCTGGACCGCTTCGGTTTCCCCCGGGGTGCCAATCCGGGCAGCTGTCTGCATGCCATTTTTGAGCAGCTCGATTTTCGCAACCACGCCCTGTCGGACCTGCAGACCCTGGTTGCCACGGAGCTCAAGCGGTTCGGGATTGATGAGCAGTGGCGGGAGGTGGCTTGTGGCATGGTTAGCGATGTGTTGCGGACCCCGCTGGATATTGAAACCGGCCACTGTCTGGGACAGGTCGGACGCGACCAGTGCCTGGTAGAGATGGGTTTCTACTATCCGTTGCGACAGCTGCGTGCGGAACGTCTGCGACAGTTGCTGAAGCAGCACGGGTTTGTTGCCGGCAGCGAAAGCATGGAGCAGGCGGTCCGGCAGCTCGGATTCCGTGATGTCGAAGGTTACATGAGGGGATTTATCGACCTGGTATTCGTTGACCGCGGGCGCTACTACCTGGTTGATTACAAGTCCAACTGGCTGGGGGATCGGCAGGAAGCGTATGATCGTTCCGGATTGCAGGCCGCCGTGGCCGGGAATGGCTACTACCTGCAGTATCTGCTGTACAGCGTGGCGCTGCATCGCTACTTGGCCAGGCGCTTGCCGGATTACCACTACGAGCGCCATTTCGGCGCTGTTTATTACCTGTTCCTGCGTGGAATGTCGCCCGCGACGGGGCCGGAGTACGGTGTTTTCAGGGACCGGCCCAGATTCCAGCTGGTGCAGGCACTGGATGACTACTTCTCGGGCGTGGAGGGCGGATGATGTCGCGGCTTTCTGAACAGCTTCTGCAGCTGCGTGGACAGGGGCTGCTGAACGATATCGATGTACATTTTGCCCATCTCATGGACCGTATATCCCCGGTATCCGACGACTCACTGCAGTTGGCGGCCGCGCTGGCCAGCCACGCCTGTAGTGAGGGGCATGTCTGCCTGCAACTCGATGAGTGGGCAGGACGCCCGGTGGGTGGCGCCTCCGATGCACGGCTTCCCGAACTGAATGACTGGGTTTCCCGGTTGCGTGGATGTCCGGTTGTTGCTGAACCACCGGGGCAGGCACCATTGGTCCTGGATCATGGCGGACGACTCTATCTCTACCGCTACTGGCGCTATGAACGGGCACTGGCAGATGCCCTGGTGGCCAGGAGTACGGGTGAACTGGCGCTGCCGGAAGGGGCGGGGCTGGGGAAGGCCCTGGACAGCCTGTTTCCGCAGATGCCCGGGATGGCGATCGACTGGCAGCGGATGGCGGCCGTGGTGGCCGTACTGAAACGGCTGGTGGTGATCACCGGAGGTCCTGGAACCGGCAAGACCAGTACCGTGGTACGCATGCTTGCCCTGCTGCAGCAGATGGCGGGGCAAAGGCCACTCGCTGTTGCCCTGGCTGCTCCCACGGGTAAGGCGGCGGCACGCCTGCAGGCGTCGATTCGACAGGCCAAGTCCCTGCTGTCACTCCCTCCCGCGGTTCAGGACTCGATACCGGAACAGGCCACCACGTTGCATCGCCTGCTGGGCAGTCGGCCGGGTAGCGTCTACTTCCGGCACGATGCGGAGCATCCCCTGCCACTGGACCTGCTGGTAGTGGACGAGGCCTCCATGGTGGATCTGGCGTTGATGGCCAAGGTGGTGGCTGCCCTGCCGCCGGATGCCCGCCTCATTCTTCTCGGGGACCGGGATCAGCTGGCCTCGGTGGAGGCAGGCTCGGTGCTCGGTGATATCTGTGGTGAGTGGCAGGGTTTCAGCCGCTCCTTCTGTCGCCGTATAGAGGCGCTCACGGGGGTTGCTCCGTTCAGCGAGCCGGCGGATGAGCGGCCGCTCGCCGACGTGGTTGTTGCGTTGCAGCATAGCTACCGGTTCGACAGCCAGGGCGGTATCGGGCGTCTTGCCAGGCTCGTCAACCAGGGCATGGCCGATGATGCGGCGGCCCTGTTACGGGCGTCGGAGAGTCCGCAACTGGGTCAGCTTGACATCGATGCCGATCCGGTGGAGCTGGCGGTGCGGGGGTACCGGGACTATCTTCGCGAGATCGACGAAGGTGGCGATCCGCTGCAGGTGTTCCGGGCTTTTGACCGTTTCAGGGTGCTGTGCGTATTGCGTGGCGGAGTGTTCGGGGTGGAGCAGATGAACCGGGCTATTACCCAGCGCCTGCAGCGGGAGGGGCTGGTCCCGACCGCGCAACCCTGGTTTACCGGACAGCCGCTGCTGATAACCCGCAACGACCATGGGCTGCGTCTCTACAACGGGGATATCGGTATTCTGCTGCCTGATGAGTCGGGGCGTGCCCAGGTCTGTTTTCCAACCGCCGATGGCTATCGGCGCGTGTCACCCTCGCGCCTTCCGGCACATGAGACCGCGTTTGCCATGACGGTCCACAAGAGCCAGGGTTCGGAATTTGACCAGGTACTCCTGATGATGCCGGAGTCTGATGCACCACTGCTCAGCCGGGAACTGGTCTATACCGCCCTGACTCGTGCCCGGCAGGCCTTTTTACTGTTTGACAGGAATCGCCTTCTGGGTAACGCGATCAGACGCCGCACCCGCCGCCATTCCGGGCTCAGGTCAAAATTGTGGTACCCCGGCAGGGAGGAAGTTTGTGATCCCGATCACCGATAGAGCGGAACTTCGGGGGACGTATGGCGATTTGTGAGTGGTATCACCGAGAAAAATAAGAAAAGTGTCTAAAAATCAGCTGTAAGCCCCGGATAACTTGCGTTTCACTTTAATTCGGATGATACTCAGGCGTCTAACAGGTTTTACAGTCACTGTCAGGCGGGTTTCAGGGGGCCAGGGTCGCCTGTTTCCGCCTGTCTCGTGATGGACGGTCACAGCATCAGAGAGGGATCGGAGAATCCAGGTGGCCGTTCGAAATGGAGGCGCGTGTCAACGGAATGACTGTCTCTACCAGCTATCTACGGGGGATGGGGTTCTATGCACAACATCATGGTGCTAAACGCAAAAGGCGGCTGTGGGAAGACAACCATATCCACGACACTGGCCTGCTACTTTGCCGGGCAGGGCTTTACAACGGCACTGATGGATTACGACCCCCAGAACTCAAGCCATCACTGGCTGCAGATGCGCAAGCCCTCCCAACCCGAAATTCGCTCCATAGATGCCGCTCGCACCCGTACCGGAATGACCCGCTCCTGGCAGTTGCATACCGGCGTTGGAACCGAAGTGGTGGTGATCGATACGCCGGCGGGTGTTACCGGTGGCCAGCTGATCGAGTTGTTCAACAAGGCCGACAGTATCCTGATCCCGGTTATGCCGACCATTATCGACCTGAATGCGGTGGAGGGGTTTCTCGACGAGCTGATGCGTTTCGCCAAGCATCGACTGCATGGAAAGCGCATCGCAATGGTGATTAACCGGGTCCGCTTCAAGAGTGAAATCTATGAAAAGATAGAGTCGCTCTCGAATCGACTGGGCATCCCCCTGATCGGATCATTGCGGGATACGCATAACTACGCGGTAGCAATGGAGTCGGGTGTTGGTATTTGCGAGATGAAGCCCGAGGTCTCTTCCAAGGATCGTGAGCAGTGGCAGCCGATACTGAAATGGCTGCACGAGGCGATACCCACAAAACATCCGAGCCGGGGTAAGCAGCACCACCCGGAACTGCAGGAGTGGAAGTCCGCGGCGGGTAACGTCGCGATCTCCTGATCTCTCCGCGAGCCTCTCATGGGTATGCCAGCCAGGCTGATGCCCGATCCCAATACAGTACTTTTTTTGCTGCCCTTATAAATATAAATTTGGGATAAGCCTCTGTTCCATGTGGTAGGGTATGCCCTGAATTTATGCTGCATGGGATGCCGGAACCTGCATAAACAGCAGGCCGCTCTGTCCGCCTCAACCCGGCTCGTCCACAGTGGGCCTGGTATCCCCGAATCAGAAAAATGACTGCCCGGATTCATGAGTCCATGTATCTGCAAGCGGGACAAGAATACCTGAATTAAAAACTGTTCTAAGGAGATCTTGAGAGATGATCAAGCCTGTCGGATCCGATACCCTTCAGCCACGCTTCGTCTATGACACCGATAAGCACCACTCACTGATGCATGAGGCGGAATCGCTTCCCTCCGTGGTGGTGAGTTCCCAGGCCGCCGGTAACGCGGTAATGCTGGGCGCCGGCTATTTCAACCCACTGAAAGGTTACATGACCATCGGTGATGCCATGGGCTGTGCCGAGAACATGAAGATGTCCGATGGCAGCTTCTTTCCGGTTCCCGTGCTCTGCCTGCTGGACAACGTGGACGCCATCAGGGATGCCAAGCGGATTGCCCTGCGTGATCCAAACGTCGAAGGCAACCCGGTACTGGCTGTTATGGACGTCAATAGTATCGAGACCGTCTCTGACGAGCAGATGGAGACGATGACCAGCCGGGTTTACGGTACTACCGATCCCGAGCACCCGGGCGTGGCAGCTTTCAACGGCCAGGGTCGGTTTGCGGTCTCCGGCCCGATCGATGTCCTCAGCTTCAGCTATTTCCAGAGTGATTTTCCCGATACTTTCCGTACGGCGGTGGAGATCCGCAACGAGATTCAGGAGCGTGGCTGGAAAAAGATCGTCGCTTTCCAGACCCGCAACCCGATGCACCGGGCCCACGAGGAGCTGTGCAAGATGGCGATGGATGCCGTGGATGCGGATGGCGTGGTGATTCACATGTTGCTGGGCAAGCTGAAGCCCGGTGACATTCCGGCTCCGGTCCGGGATGCGGCAATCCGCAAGATGGCGGAGCTTTACTTCCCGCCGAATACTGTATCCATTACCGGCTATGGATTCGACATGCTTTACGCCGGTCCCCGGGAGGCCGTTCTGCACGCCTATTTCCGGCAGAACATGGGGGCAACCCACTTCATCATCGGACGTGATCATGCTGGTGTAGGCGACTACTACGGTGCGTTCGACGCCCAGACCATATTCGACAACGAGGTGCCGGAAGGCGCTCTCGACATCGAGATTTTCAAGGCCGATCACACCGCTTACTCGAAAAAACTGAACCGGGTGGTGATGATGCGTGATGCACCGGATCACAGCAAGGAGGACTTCGTGCTGCTTTCGGGCACCAAGGTGCGTGAGATGCTGGGGCAGGGCATGGCACCGCCTCCCGAGTTCTCCCGTCCTGAAGTTGCCGAGATCCTGATGGATTACTACCAGTCGATCAAGTAACGGATTCACTCCCCTCCGGCAGCAGCGCTGCCGGAGGGGTTACCCGTTCCACCACTTTCCCTCCCGCTATTCCAGGGCGCTTCCCGGCTTCCATCGGCCGGCGATGGACTCCTCTCTTCTCACGGCATGGATGAAACGGCCTCTTGCCGCTATGATGGCGGCTTGCTGCGGTTGCTTTCGCGCCGGGTTTGAAGAAGGGTATTTTCTGCGTCATGATTTCCGTCTATCTTGCCGATATCATCCTGTTGCTGGCCGCCGCGGTCGTCCTGGTGCCACTGTTCCAGGCGATCGGGCTGGGTGCCGTACCGGGCTTTCTGGTTGCCGGAGTGATCGTCGGTCCCGCCGGGCTCGGCTTGATAGACAACGTATCAGAGATCGGCCACCTGGCCGAGATCGGGGTAGTGCTTCTGCTGTTCGTGATCGGCATCGAGCTGAAACCGTCCCGTCTCTGGTTGATGCGTCGCCTGGTGTTCGGACTGGGTACGCTGCAGGTGCTGGTCACCGCCCTGCTGATCGGAAGCGCCGGCTACCTGCTGCTGGATATCTCGTTGCGTGCCGCGGTACTGATCGGGCCGGCCCTGGCTCTCTCTTCAACCGCATTTGTGTTGCAACTTCTCACCGAGCAGAAACTGCTCACCTCCCAGTATGGACGTACCTCGTTTGCCATCCTTTTGCTGCAGGATCTGGCGGTGGTACCACTGCTGGCCCTGATACCGCTGCTGGCGCTGCCGGAACTCAGCCTGGGGGCTGATATCGGCCTGGCGCTTGGCCAGTCGGTACTGATACTTCTGCTGGTGGTGGTTGTCGGTCGATACTTTCTGCACCCGATCCTCTACCGGGTTGCCCTGTCCGGAAATCCCGAGCTGTTCACGGCATCTGCGGTGTTGATCGTGCTTGCCTCTTCGCTGGCCACCGAACATGCCGGGTTGTCCATGGCGATGGGAGCCTTTCTGGCCGGATTGCTGATATCGGATTCCCTTTACCGGCACCAGGTGATGGCGGAGATACAGCCTTTTCGCGGGTTGCTGCTTGGTCTCTTCTTCATGTCCATGGGGATGTCCCTTAACCTCGGTCTGCTGATAGAGAAACCCCTCTCATCACTGCTCCTGGTGAGTCTCCTGATTGTCATAAAGTTGGTTGTGCTGTTTCCGATGACCGCCCTGTTCGGCCTCAGGAGCCGCTCCGGGCTGGCGGTCTCCCTGGTGCTGGCGCAGGGTGGTGAGTTCGCACTTGTCCTATTCTCCCTGGCCCACCAGTCGGCGCTGCTTGACCAGGGACTTTTCCAGCAGCTGTTGCTGGTGGTCCTGCTCAGCATGATCGTTACCCCGATGCTGGCCCAGGCCGCACAGCGCCTGGTCCGGAAGCAGGAGAGCGAGCCGGCGAAGACGAGTAGGGGGGCGGTTGCAGACTCACCGGTGGAGGCCCCGATCGTCCTGGCCGGATTTGGCCGGGTGGGACACCGGATCGGCGATATACTCAGGCTTATCGATAAACCCTATGTTGCGCTTGATTGTGACGCCCGTGTCGTCGAGGCCCAGAGGGCACGCGGGTACCCGGTCTTTTTCGGGGACGTTCGCAAGCCGGATGTGCTGAGGGCGGCCGGGGCCAGCAATGCGCAGACCATAATTGTCACCCTGAACGATCCCCATACTACCGAAAATGTTATTGCCTCGCTCAGGCAGATCTATCCGGAGAAGAAGATCTATGCTCGTGGCCACAGTCTCCAGGAGTGCCGCAAGTTGCAGCGCCTCGGCGCAGCCGGTGTGGTGTCTGAAAACATGGAAGCAAGCATGGAACTGGCTCGTATGGCACTGTTGCAGATCGGTATGGAGGGGAAAGAGCTGGATCGCATCGTCAACGAATTCCGATCCAACTACCATGCCCAGATTGCCGCTGTTGACGGCGCGGAGCGGGAATAGAGGCGATACCCAATTGTTCGCGATCTGGTCCGTCAAGGCGAAAGGAGCGAAGTTCAGTGACTCTAAATGAGCGACTGACAACGCAGCTGGGCGGAAAAATGACGCCAGCCCTTCGGGTTGCGGCTAAAAAAGCGCCACTCTGTGTGGCCTACAG
>JAPHTA010000160.1 GCA_026196475.1 Sedimenticola sp. | reverse complement strand
GGAACAGAACAGGGACAGCCTGCCGGCCGGCACCGTCATCGACTGCTACTCGATCATCAAGCTGATCGGAAGCGGCGGCTTCAGCCTGATCTACCTGGCTGAGGACGAGGATACGCTGGATCACGTGGTGATCAAGGAGTACCTGCCGAAAAAACTGGCCCTGCGCGACCGCTTCGGCAAGGTACAGGTGAGCAGCCAGAAGCAGGCGGACGCCTTTCACAACGGGCGCAAGCTGTTCTACCAGGAGGCCAAGGCCCTGGCCACCCTGCGCCACCCCAACATCGTCAACGTGCGCACCTTCTTCCTGGACAACAACACAGCCTACCTGGTGATGGACTACGAGCACGGCAAGAACCTGGGCAGCTATGTCAAGAAGCGGGGTGGCGGCCTCAGCACCACCTTCCTGCTGACCGTGTTTCCCCAGGTGCTGGACGCGCTCAACCTGATCCACTCAGAGGGACAGCTGCACCTGGATATCAAGCCGAGCAACATCCATCTGCGGCCCGGCGGCAACCCCTTGCTGCTCGATTTCGGCGCCGTACACCAGTTCGCGACCACCCGCAGCCGACAGTCTTCCCAGGTGGTAACGCCAGGATTCGCACCCGTGGAGCAGTACTACTCCTCGGGCTACGTCGGTCCCTGGAGCGACGTCTACGCGATCGGCGCCACCATGCGTTCCTGTATCGAGGGAAAGCCACCCCCCTCTGCCATCGAACGTCACGCCAAGGATTCCATGAAACCGATCGCAAGCCTGCACAGAAAACAGTACCCGGCCTACCTGCTCGACGTGATCGACTGGGCCATGGAGGTCGATCCGCTGCTGCGACCGCAGAATGCCGGCATCATGCTGGAAGCACTGAACAGCGAGCGCGGACGCCCCACCGGTGAACCCGATTCCGCAAGCGAACCCCACGACTACCTGCATACGGAGCAGACCCCGGAATGAACATACAGCCCGGTGAATCAGCACACTGCAGCCTGATAGGCGACCGCAAGATCAACCAGGACCGCTGCATGGTGGTGAGGGAGGACGGTGTTGCCCTGCTCGGCCTGGCAGACGGTATGGGTGGACACCCCAGGGGGGAGGTCGCCGCCCAGTTGCTGGCCGATACCTGCCGCAACTATTTCGACCTGACGCCGCACCCGATCCTTAACCCCGGCAGCTTCCTGACCCGCCTCCTGCACAAGGCGCACGAGGACATCGTCGCCTTCGGCTACGAGCAGGAGCCGGCCATCGACCCGCGCACCACCGCGGTGGCCTGCCTGGTGCAGAAAGGGGTCGCCTACTGGGCCCATGCCGGGGACAGCCGGCTCTACCTGCTGCGCCAGCAGCGGGTACTGTCGCGCACCGTCGACCACTCCTACGTGGAACGACTGAAACAGCAGGGCGTCATCTCCGCCCGCGAGCAGGAGGATCACCCCCAGCGCAACTACGTGACCCGATGCCTCGGCGGCAGCCTGGTGTCGCCCGAGATCACCCTTGGCAAGCACAAGCTGGAGAGCGGGGATATCCTGCTCCTGTGTAGCGACGGCCTCTGGGGCAGCGTGGACGAAAACACCCTTCTGACCACCCTGTTCAGCCGCCTGCCGCTGTCGGAAGCGGTCCAGGCCCTGGCAGAGAGAGCCGCCCGCAACGCCTTCCCGGACAGCGACAACGTCACCCTGGTGGCGATCAGGATGCAACAGGGCGAGGCCCCGAAGCCAACCGAAGAGAAGCAGCGGCGGAATCAGCCTGCGGAGGAGAGCAACCTGGCCCAGGCCATTGCCGACCTGCAGAACGCCATCAACAACTTTGAAACCGAAAACAAGCAGGAGAAAGAATGAGACCGAGCAGCCGCCAGGCCGACCAGATGCGTGAAATCGAAATCATCCGGGAGTTCACCAAGCACGCCGAGGGTTCCGTGTTGATCGCCTTCGGCGACACCCGGGTAATCTGCACCGCCTCGGTGGAGGAGCGGGTACCGCCGTTCCTGAAGGGGCGTGGCCAGGGCTGGGTGACGGCCGAGTACGGGATGTTGCCGCGCTCCACCGACAGCCGCATGGCACGGGAGGCAAGCCGTGGCAAACAGGGCGGACGCACCCTGGAGATCCAGCGCCTGATCGGTCGCAGCCTGCGCGCCGTGATTGACCTGCAGGCGCTCGGGGAACGTACCATCACCCTCGACTGCGACGTGATCCAGGCCGACGGGGGCACCCGCACCGCCTCCATCTCCGGCGCCTACGTGGCGTTGTGCGATGCCCTGGCCAAGCTGCGCAAGGCCGGAACCCTGAAGCGCGACCCGGTGTACGGGCAGCTCGCCTCGGTCTCGGTCGGCATCTACCGGGGCACCCCGGTACTGGACCTGGACTATGCCGAGGACTCCCAGGCGGAGACCGACATGAACGTGGTGATGAACGATGCTGGCGCCTTCATCGAGGTGCAGGGCACCGCCGAGGGGCACGCCTTTCATCGCCAGGAGCTGGACGCCATGCTGGGCCTGGCCGACAAGGGGATTCGCGAGATCATGGAGGCCCAGCGGCAGGCACTGGCAGGCTAGAGCAAGAGGGAACGGCCGGAACTTCCCGGCATCCTGCCAGAGAGCGGAGTTGTCGGGCCTAGACCACCGGGTAGCTGCAGACCCGGTTGCGCCCCCCCTCCTTGGCCTGGTAAAGCGCCCTGTCGGCACGCCCCAGGGCCGGGTCGATAGAGGATTCGCCGGCCACGAACTCGCTCACGCCAATGCTCACGGTAACCGACAGCTCCACCTCGCCCAGCTGAATCCGCAGGGACTCCACCGCGGCCCGTATCCGCTCCGCGGTGCCGAGCCCGGATACCAGGTCCGTGGAGGGGAGAAAGATCGCGAACTCCTCGCCGCCGATACGCCCCAGCACGTCCTCCTCGCGCAGCGCCGCGGCGGTGCTCTGGGCGATGATACGCAGCACCCGGTCGCCGGCCGGGTGACCGTGGGTATCATTCACCTGCTTGAAGTAGTCCACGTCCAGCAGTAGCACTGAAAGCGCTCCTTCATGCCGTTTCAGGCGCGACACCTCGGTCTTGGCGCGCTGCATGAACTCGCGACGGTTGAGGACCCCGGTCAGGGAGTCGATGCTGGCCAGCCGCCTGTAGGCCTCGCCCTCCTCGGTGCGCTGACGCAGTACCAGCGCATGGCGGTTGGCGGCCAGCGGCCCGAGTTCCTCGCCCATGGTCAGCATGTCGGTGCGGATCAGCTTGCGACGGAAGGTCTCGTAGGCGGCCACCATGTCACCCAGCTCGTCGCGGCGGCTGGCATAGGGGATACGCAGGGACTTGTCGTCCGCGGTCAGGGCGCGCATGCCCTCGGTCAGGCTGAGGATCGGCAGGCGGATCGACTTGGCCAGCTGCAGCGCCACGAAACCGATCAGCAGCACCATCGCCCCGCCACCGAACACGGTGCCCATGAAGAGTGCCGTGGAGGCGCTGCGCTCCCGCTTCATCTCCTGCATCAACTCGTCGATCAGCTGGCGCTGGAAGTCGCTGACCAGGTTGATCCGCTGGGTGGCCACCCTGAACCAGGTGAAACTGTCCACCGACAGATCGCCACTGCCACTGCCGAACTCCAGGGCGTAGTCGCTGAGGCGCTGGTAGGCAATTACCGCCTGGTTCGAGATCTGTTCACGCCAGCGCACCCACTGTCGTTCAGTGACGTAGGAGCGGAACTGGCGCTGCAGTATCTGCTGCTCGGTGGTCAGGCTCACCAGCAGGCGATACTCCTGGCGGGTGAATTGACCGCGCCCGAATCCGGCCGAGCTGACCGCCCGCTCCCGGCCGGCCATCTCGCCGAACTGGATCAGGATGGCATTGGCCTGGAACAGCTCGGAGGCATTCTCGTGCCGCGAGACGCTGGCGATCAGGTTGGTCAGATCGATCAGTTCCGCGATCAGCCGGGTAAAGCCCTGAAAACTCTCCTGGGGCTCCAGCTTGCGCCCGTCCACCTCCTGACGCAGGGGCTGCAACGCCTCCATGCGCACCAGCACCTTGGTCGCCTGCTCGGTCACCCTGGCCAGATGGGGATCCAGTCTCTGCTGCTCCAGGCTGCGCCGGAACTGAAGCAACTGGCCGTTGCTGGCCTCGCGCTGCAGGGTCAGGGCAGTCCTGAATGCACGATCGGAACTGGTCAGGAAGCCGGCACTCAGGCCGCGCTCCTTCTGCAGCTCGTGGGCCAGGCCGCCGATCTGCTGACTGAACAGGGCCAGCTTCGCAACGTCACCTGCCTGGCTGGCAGCCTGCCACGACTGGTGCATGATCATGCCGGCGAAGACCAGCATCGGCAGCAGAGAGACCACCACCAGCATCTCCAGCCCACGCACCAGCGGCAGTTTCTGGAACTGAAGCACCAGGTACTCGGTCAGGGAGTGGGATTTCGCCTCACGTTCGTCCAGCAGGGGGGCAAAATCGAGGTCCTGGTCGATGATATGGGTTACCAGCAGGGTGACCAGGGATTCGGTCATGTCGATCAGGGAGTTGTCAAGATCGTCCTCCCGCAGCTGGCCACGGGCCTCGACGATGGCGGCTCTGAAGTCACCATGGGCACGCAGCTGCTGCTCGTGGAACTCCGGCGACCCCTGGTGACTGATACGCTCCTCGTGGCGGCTGTGCTGTGCCGCCAGGAACTCCAGCTCGTCCAGAATCCGGTGCACCTGCTCGGCATCGGGGGAGGCGTCGATCAGGTCGATCATCCTGTTCAAGAGCGCGATGAGCTGTTTGTGCTCATCGTCCAGCGTGGCATCACCCACGCTGAGTCCCTCGTCCCAGTGGATCTTCTTCATAGACAATCGACACGGTGACCGACAACCGGTCAACAGCTCATACCTTGTACCATCCCGCCCGATGTCGACCTGCCGCTTGCCGTCGACCCCTGGCGCCACCCCGATTTGTGAACCGGATCACTCTTAAGTAGCGGACACATTAGCAATTACTTAAGCAGCAACTGCAATTAAATTGTCACGTTCAGACCGGCCCGCAACCCCTACAGGGTTGGAAACGCGAAGACAGTTCCCTCGCGCAGGCTGGAAGAGGGCCAGCGCTGGGTAATGGTCTTGCGCCGGGTGTAGAAACGCACCGCATCCGGCCCGTAAGCGGAGAGGTCGCCAAACAGGGAGCGTTTCCAGCCGCCAAAGCTGTGGCTGGCCACCGGCACCGGCAGCGGCACGTTGACACCCACCATGCCGACCTCGATGTGGTCGCTGAAGTAACGCGCTGCCTCCCCGTCCCGGGTAAAGATGCAGGTACCGTTACCGAACTCGTGCCGGTCGATCAGTGCCATCGCCTGCCCCAGCTCCTCCACCCTCACCACGCAGAGCACCGGACCGAAGATCTCTTCTCGATAGATCGACATCTCCGGGCTGACCCGGTCGAACAGGCAGCCACCGAGGAAGAAGCCCTGCTCATGCCCCTCTACCCGTAGCTGGCGCCCATCCACCACCAGTTCCGCCCCCTCTGCAATCCCGGCGTCAACGTAACCGCGCACCTTCTCCAGGTGCGCAGCGGTAACCAGCGGCCCCATCTCGCAGCCCGCCTGGCGCCCCGGGCCGACCCGCAGGGCGGCCAGCTTTTCGGCCAGCTTCCCGACCAGCGCATCGGCTGTCGCGTCGCCTACGCAGACCACTACCGAAATCGCCATACAGCGCTCACCACAGGAGCCGTAGGCGGCGCCCATCAGGGCGTTGGCGGCATTCTCCAGGTCGGCATCCGGCATCACCACGGCGTGGTTCTTGGCCCCGCCCAGGGCCTGGACCCGCTTGCCGGCGGCCGTTCCGGTACGGTAGATATGCTCCGCCACCGGCGTGGAGCCGACGAAACTGACCGCCTTTACCCGGCTGTCTTCGAGTAGCACGTCGACCGTTTCCCGGTCCCCATTGACCAGGTTGAAGACCCCCTCCGGCAGGCCCGCCTCATGCAGCAACCCGGCAATCCTCAGGGCCGGCGCCGGATCCCTCTCGGAGGGCTTGAGGATGAAGCAGTTTCCGCAGATCAGCGCCATCGGAAACATCCACATGGGCACCATCACCGGGAAATTGAACGGGGTAATGCCGGCCACCACGCCAAGCGGCTGAAACTCGGACCAGGCGTCGATCCCGCTGCCGACCCCCTTGCTGTGCTCCCCCGTGAGCAGTTCCGGTGCGCCGCAGGCGTACTCCACCACCTCGATACCGCGCACCAGCTCCCCCATGGCGTCATCCAGAACCTTGCCGTGCTGATCGGTGATCAGGCCACAAAGCTCCCCGGCATTCTGTTCCAGCAGCTGCTTGTAGCGGAACATCACCTGGGCCCGCTTCAGTGGAGGGGTCTCGCGCCAGCCGGGAAATGCCGCCTCGGCCGCCGCAATGGCCCGCTCCACGGTATCCCGCGAGGCCAGTGCCACCCGGGCGCTCTCCTGGCCGGTGGCCGGGTTGTAGACTGGCTGGGTACGTTCGCTGTCATGCACAAGGGATCCGTTAATAAAGTGTCCGATGGTCGACATGGGTTCTCCTGGGTTGGTCTTATCTTGAGGGCCGCTCTCTACAGTTCGCCAATCACCCGGCCCAGGGTGTCGATCAGGCGGTCTATCTCCTCCTGTTTCGACACCAGGGAGGGTCCGAGCTGGATGGTATCACCGCCATAGCGGACGTAGATCCCCTGCTCCCAGCAACGCATCGCGATCTCCCACGGACGGCGTGCCGGCTCCCCGGGCCAGGAGGCAATCTGCAGCGCCCCGGCAAGCCCGATGTTACGGATGTCGGTGATCAGCTCGCTCCCCTTCAGGCTGTGCAGGGCCTCTTCGAAGTAGGGGGCCAGCTCACGCGCCCTGTCGGCCAGGTGCTCCCGTTCAAACAGCTCCAGAGCGGCCAGCCCGGCCGCACAGGCCAGGGGGTGGGCAGAGTAGGTGTAACCGTGGGGGAACTCCACCATGTAGCCGGGACCGCCCTGCTCCATGAAGGTCTGGTAAATCTCCGTCCGCACCAGGGTGGCACCCATCGGCACCGCCCCGTTGGTCAACCCCTTGGCGACAACCATGATATCCGGGGTAACGCCGAAGGCGTCGCTGCCAAAGCGGTGGCCGGTGCGACCAAAGCCGCTGATCACCTCGTCAAAGATGAGCAGGATATGGTGCCGGTCGCAGATCTCCCGCAAGCGCTCCAGGTAACCGGCCGGCGGCACGATCACTCCGGCCGAGCCGGCAAACGGCTCCACGATCACCGCCGCAATGTTGGAGGCATCGTGCAGCGCCACCCGCTCCTCCAGCTGGTCCGCCAGTTCGGCGCCGTGCGCGGGTATGCCACGACTGAATGCGTTCTCCGGCAGCAGGGTGTGGGGCAGGTGGTCGGCATCCAGCAGGGTGCCGTAAAGCTTGCGGTTGGGCCCGATACCACCCACGCTGATGCCGCCGAAGTTGACCCCGTGATAGCCCTTGACGCGGCCGATCAGTTTGCTCTTCTCCGGCCGCCCCTTCTGCCGCCAGTAGGCGCGGGCCACCTTCAGAGCGGTCTCCACCGCCTCCGAACCGGAGTTGCTGAAAAAGACACGCTCCAGGCCCTCGGGGGCCAGCGCCGCCAGGCGGTGGGCCAGCTTGAAGGCGAGCGGGTGGCCGAACTGGAACGCCGGGGCATAATCCAGCCGCCCCAGCTGCTCGCTGACTGCCTGGGCGATCTCCGGCCGGTTGTGACCGGCACCACAGCACCAGAGCCCGGAGACACCGTCCAGAATCTTTCGCCCGTCGGCACTCTGGTAATAGTTACCCTGCGCTGCCACCACCAGGCGCGGGTTGCGCTTGAACTCCCGGTTGCCGGTAAACGGCATCCAGTACGAATCCAGCTCCTGTGGCGTCAGCCCGGCCAACAAAGCGGTCTCTGTTCCGGCCATTGCTCTCTCCCCCTGGTCAGCTCCCGGGACCAGTCTGCGCGACACCGACAGTTAAATAAATTTAAAATGATTAATCTTTAGTTTAAATTCACTTAAACATTAAGCGTTCTCATGAGGAGCCCATGCCACCCACCAGCCACAGCTTCAGGGGCCAGGTCAGCGACATCGACATCCGCCACCTGCGGGTGTTCAAGGCGGTAGTGGAGTGCGGCGGCTTCTCCGCCGCGGAGGTGCAGCTCAACATCAGCCGCTCGGCAATCAGTCTCAGCATGGCCGACCTGGAGCAACGGCTCGGCCTGCATCTCTGCCAGCGGGGACGGGCCGGCTTCTCGCTTACCGCCGAGGGGAGCCGGGTCTACGAAGCGGTTCTGCAGCTGCTGGCGTCGCTGGAGGGGTTCAGAACCCGGGTCAACGCCATCCACGCCCACCTCACCGGCGAACTGAACATCGGCATCACCGACAACCTGGTGACCATGCACCACATGCATATCACCAACGCCCTGACCCGCCTCAAGCAGCAGGGTCCGGATGTGCGGATCAATATCAGCATGCTGCCACCCAGCGAGATCGAGGTGGCGGTATTGGATGGTCGCCTGCATATCGGCGTAGTGCCACAACTGCGCAGCCTGTCGGGCCTGGATTATCTGCCACTCTACGAAGAGACCTCCTCCCTCTACTGCAGCGACAACCACCCCCTGTTCCGGAAAACGGAACCGGGGCTGGACCAGGTGGGGAGCTGTGACGCGGTGCTGCCCGCCTATGCCCAGACCCCGGAGGTCAAGGCCCGGCACCAACGACTCAGGGCCTCGGCCACCGCCACTGACCGGGAGGGCATCGCCTTCCTGATCCTGACCGGCTGTTTCATCGGTTTCCTGCCGGACCATTTTGCCCGGCAGTGGGTCAATGCGGGGAGAATGCGCATACTGCTGGCGGAGCAGATGCACTACGTCACTCGCTACGCCGCCATAACCCGACGTGGAGCGGCACCCAACCTGGTCCTGCAGACCTACCTGCAGTTACTTCAGAAGGGCCCTGATACCCCAACCTGAGCACCGCACGTTCTCATCTGGCAGCTTGACCGGGATGGTGGTCTGGAATGTGCCTGCTGCGCCTGTTCAGCAGATCCTGTCCCGCCATGATTCGAATGCCGGCATATACATCAACGATTTAAACCGCCATACTCGATCCGGGACAACCCCGGAAGAACGCGGGGCAACAATAAAAAAGCCCGGACCGGGCCAGTGGGCGGTCCTGATCCCGATCAAGTCTGATAGAATTTCATTGGGGTAACATAAGCCGCCCTGATAGACTAACTCGCCAGCCGGCGCTGGATCAGGCAGGCAACTCTCAAATTTGAATGCATCCTGAATCGGACATAGCAACACAGGAAATGACCATGGCATCGCAAACACTACGCACCACCACTCTCGCAGTCAGCATGGCACTTCTCACCAGTTACGCCATCGAAGCGAACGCATGGCGCGATGATATCGAGACCTCCGGTCCGATCGAGAACACCACCTGCAAATTCGAGCCCCGGGCTCAGTGCTCCTGGGCGGTGCGGGTAGGCGCCCAGGCACCCGGGGTCGACATGCACGAGGCCTCCATGGCCTCCATGCGCCTGGACAATGCCAACCTGCAGGGCGCAAACCTCTCCCGCGCCATTCTCCACCTGGCCAACCTGAAGGGGGCCAACCTGATGCTGAGCAACCTGGAGAGCGCCACCCTGCACGCGGTCAACCTGCAGGGGGCCAACCTGATGCTGGCCAACCTGAAGGGGGCCAACTTCCTGGACGCGGACCTGAGTGGCGCCAACCTCAGGGGCGCCAACCTGGATGGCGCGATCCTGATCGCCGCCAAGCTGGACAACGCAACCTGGACCGATGGCCGGGTCTGCAAGGCGGGCTCCAAGGGCGAGTGCCTGTAACCGGCAGACTGACGAAAAAGGCCTTGCCAAACCGGCAAGGCCTTTTTCGTTCCAATCCTGGAAACGCTGCTCAGGGAATCACCGAGTTGATCTCCAGGTCAATCACCTGGCCATCTCCCACCGTTACCGGTGAAACCTCGCCCAGCAGGTCGCCACTGCTGGCGATCGCGTTCCCGGAACGGGAGATTCGCGCTCCCACCACCACCTGGCCGACGCTGGACAGGTTCATTCCCGGCACCATCGCCTGACCATCCTCCAGCTTGACCGTGGTCGGCAGGTCGGAAACCTTCAGGCGTACCGCCGCCAGCGGCATTCGGGGTCCCTCCAGGGCCCGCGCGTACACGAAAAGGCTCTCCTCCGGCGCGGCCCTGGAGGCCAGATCCGCGGAGAGGGTGATCCGGGCCGAGATTGCAGTGCCAGATGCTACCGGCTCCACTGACTGTTCCGGCGGCACCGTCTCACCGGCGGCAGCCATCTTGCGTTCGGCACCGGCGATCAGCATATCAACCCGCTGCAACGACTCCGGGTTGTCCGCCAGCATCCCCTTCAGGTGCCGCCAGTGCCGCAGTGCCAGGACGTGGTTGCCGGACTGGTCCTCCACCATGCCGGCCAGCCACAGGGCGGTCTCGTCGTTGGGTGCCAGGGTCACCGCTTCCCGAACCAGACTGGCTGGGTGCCCCTGCATGTTACCGCCTGCGGCCATCGCCAGGGCATCCGCCAGTGCCAGCATGATGGATGGCTGCTTCCCGACCATCTGGTTCACCTTGTCGAAAGCGAAAGCGGCCTCCCGGTAGTTCTCCATTGCCATGTAGGTTCGCCCCAGCAGGTACCACCCTTCCGGATCCTCAGGATTCTCCTTGAGACGCTCCACCAGGGCGGTCGCCATCTCCTCGACCGAGGGCAGATCCTCGTCCAACTGGGCCTGCATGGCGGCCGGGTCGATCATCTGCGGGGTGCCGATCGAGAGATAGGTGAACAGGGTCGCAAGGGAGACAAAAAAGGCAGCCGCCAATGCCACCCACCAGCGACCACCACTGCCCGCCCCGGTATCGGGCACGTCCTGCCCCGCCTCTTCCAGGTCGTTCAGCAGGGCCTGTTCCAGCTCCAGCTTGGTCTGTTCGTACTCTGCCTCGCTCAGGCTGCCGGCTGCATGCTCGCGATCCAGCTCATCGAGTCGCTCGCGGGCAATAACCACGTTCTGGCGGTCCCGGTCGGAGTCGGCCAGGGTGCGTTGACGCAGCAGGGGGGGGGCAACAAATGCGAGGGCGGCCAGAATCATGACCGCAGTAATTATCCAGAAAAGTATCATGTGTTGTTTTCTTCTTCGCCCAGCAGGGCCTTGGCCCGTTTCAGATCGCTCTCGCTGATTCCAGCAGCCGGTTGCCGGGCACGCCTACGGATAAACAGCAGCAGGAACAGCACCCCGCCACCCAGGATCACGAAGGGTCCAACCCAGAGAAACAGGGTTGAGAACCGCAGCGGCGGCCGGTAGAGCACGAAGTCACCGTAGCGCTTGACCATGTAGTCGACCACATCATCGGTACTGGCGCCATCCTTGACCATCTGGTAGGTCTTGTGCCGCATGTCCTGGGCCAGCTCCGCGTTGGAGTCGGCCAGATTCTGGTTCTGGCACACCAGGCAGCGCAGCTCGGCGATCAGCTGTTTGTAGCGCGCCTCCTGCTCCGGGTTGTCAAACTGGGCAACCTCGATCGCCGCCTGTCCCAGCAGTGGAAACAGCAGGCAAAGAACAACAGCGACCCGCCTCATGACTCACCCTCCAGCTGTCTCAACAGGGGCACGAACTCCTCTTCCCATACCTTCCGGTAGAGAGCACCCTTGTGCTTCTTGCGGATCATCCCCTGTTTGTCGATGACAAAGGTCTCCGGAGCACCGTAAACACCCCAGTCCATGATCGCCGAGCTGTCGGGATCAAAGCCCACGAAGAGGAACGGGTTGCCCTTCTTCTGCAGGTAAGCCACCGCCTCGGCCCGCTCATCACGCCAGTCGATGCCGACAATGGGCACCCCCTGCTGCGCCAGGTAGTTGAGGAAATCGTGCTCCTTCCAGCATTCAGGACACCAGGTACCCCAGACATTCAGCAGCCACACCCTGCCCTGCATGGTATCGGAGCTGACCGTCTTCTGCTCGTCAAAAAGATCTGGCAGGGTGAAGCTGGGCGCCGGCTCGTTGATCAGTACCGAGGGGACATCCCGCGGGTCCTGGCTCAGCCCGTATCCGAGCAGGATCGCCAGTACCAGAAAGATGCCGAGGGGGATCAGAAAGCGTGCTTTCATGCTGCCCCCACCGTGGACTCGTTGGCGCCCACCGCGGCCTTGCTGCGCAGCCGGTAGTAGCGCCGGTCACTGGCCGCAAGCAGCCCGCCCAGGGCCATGAACAGGCCACCCAGCCAGACCCAGCGCACGAACGGCTTGTGATAGAGCCTGACGCTCCAGGCACCGCTATCGCCGAGAGGTTCACCGAGGGCCACGAACAGGTCCCGGAACAGGCCGGCGTCGATACCCGCCTCGGTCATCGGCATACCACTGCGGTAGTTGCGCTTCTCCGGACTGAGATGGGTCACCAGCTCTCCGCCGTAGCGGATATCCACTTCACCTCTGAACGCCTGGTAGTTGGGGCCCTGAACCTGCTTGACGCCCTGGAACTGGAACTCGTAACCGCCTAGGGTATAGCTCTGGCCGGGCTCCAGACGCACATCCTTCTCCGTACTGTAGATGGTGGTCAGGGTAATGCCGATGATGAACACCGCCAGGCCGACGTGACCAAACATCATCCCCCAGCCGGAGCGGGGCGTGGTGGCCATGGCCTGCAGCAGCGACCGCCCTGCGGTGCGCCGGTCCAACAACCACTGCAGGGTGCTCATCAGCACCCAGGTCGCCAGCACCAGCGCCACCAGGGCACCCCAGGCGAAGCGCGGGGCCAGCAGCATCAGGGCGGAGCCGGCCACCACGCTGAACAGCAGTGACAGGCGCAGCCGGGAAAACAGCCGCTTGCCACTGTCATGCCGCCAGCGGGCCAGCGCGCCGACCCCGACCAGGGCCGCCAGCGGCGCGGTCAGGGGGATGAATACCGAGTTGAAATAGGGCGGTCCCACCGATATCTTGCCCAGCCCCAGGGCATCGCTGATCAGGGGATAGAGCGTTCCCAGCAGCACACTGACGGTCGCCACCACCAGGATCACGTTGTTCAGCAGCAGGCCGGTCTCTCGCGACACCAGTTCGAAACTGACGCTGCTGCGAATCTGCGAGGCGCGCCAGGAGTAGAGGATCAGCGAACCGCCGATCACCACCACCAGGAAGATCAGGATAAAGATTCCGCGAGAGGGGTCGGTGGCGAACGCATGTACCGAGGTCAATACACCCGACCGCACCAGGAAGGTGCCGAGCAGACTGAGCGAGAAGGCGAAGATCGCCAGCAGAACGGTCCAGGCCTTGAAGGCGCCGCGTTTCTCGGTCACTGCCAGGGAGTGGATCAGCGCAGTACCCACCAGCCAGGGCATGAAGGAGGCGTTCTCCACCGGATCCCAGAACCACCAGCCGCCCCAGCCCAG
>JAPHTA010000197.1 GCA_026196475.1 Sedimenticola sp. | reverse complement strand
TACCCATGGTCCTTGCGGCCTCGGCCACCTGCTCCATGTCGTCCCGTGCCAGGCCGTCCAGGATGGATTGCATGGCGACGACAAAGTTGCGCATCTCGACCAGGACCAGGTGCCGCTCGTCCACCGGCAGGGCCAGCAGGGCCCGGGTGTCGGGGTCTTCGGCGGAGCCGGTGTTCTTGACCTCGGAGTGGGACGTGTTGAATGCCAGTGCCATCAACAGGCCGGTGAGTGTTGCGATTATAGCCTTACTTCTCATTACATCATCCCCTTCAGTTGACCACGGCGTCGGTACTGCCTGACTGGCCCTTGTTGTCGCTCCAGCTCACGGTGATCTTGTCGTTGGCTTTTACGTCGGTCAGCTTGAATCCGTAGAACGGGTTTTTCGACAGGCCGCCGGTGCAGCGTGATACCAGCACCTCCTCGTCGTTGACCAGGATCTTGAACTGGTTGATAAAGTGGGCCGGAATCTTCTGCCCGGTCTGCGGGTTGGGGCGCAGGCCATTCTCCATCGGGTGGTTGATGATCACCTTGACGTCGACCACGCCATTCTTGTTCTTTACACGAACCTTCATTGCATTACTCATAGTCATGTTCCTTGCTGTTTAGCCGCCGCAACCGCCAATCGTGACCTTGACTTCCCGGCTCGCGTAGAAGAATTTTCCCCCTGCCTTGACAACCGCGCGTACATTGGAGGTCTTGGCCATCTTGATACGGGTGGACACGTAGGGCTGGATCCTTTTCGAATAGTAGTATTCGGCAACCAGCGGATGGGGGTTGTTCTCCGCAATCAGCGCAATGTACTCGGTGCCGGGCAGGTTGCTGGTGACGGTGACCGACACCATGGAACCGTTGCTTGCGATTTCCGGTGCCTTGATCGCGATATCCGCCGACTTTGATGCACTCTGGGCACCCAGCGCATTCAGCACTTCGTCGACGTTTTTACCTGCAAAGCGTCCATTGGCGGCCGGCAGTTCAACCGCGTTGGCCACGTTCAAGCCGGTCATGGCAAGCAGGGCGCCGCCACTCCCGATCGCCAGTGTCTCTACGAACTCTCGCCTGTTGTAATTCACTCTGATACTCCTCTCTCTATTATCGAATCGATGGGGCCGTGATCGGGTAGCCGTTGGACATCGAGGTATAGAACACCTCCAGGTCGACGTAGGCGGGATCACCCGGCTTCAGGGGTTTGGCCCGCATCTGTTTCAGGCAGCGCATAAAGCGTTTATGCAATACCTCCACTTCACCCACCGGGCTGCGGTAGGTCGGGTAGTGACTGACATCACCGAAGGGAGTGCTGGGCACCTCCCCCCGCAACCGGTTGCCCATGATGCTGCCTGGCGTGTGACAGGAGGCGCAGGCAAAGTTGAGCTGGCCGACCCGCTTGTAAAACAGCGTTTCTCCGCGCAGGTAGGCCTCTTTCATGGGGCCGGAATCGACCGCTATCTGAATCGGCTGCCCGTTGCTGAGAGACTTCAGGTACAGGGTGATGTTGGCGTTCATCGGAGAACCCTGCTTGAAGTTTTTCCAGAGCACCTTTTTTGAGCAGTGTTCAACCCGTGCCGCCAGGGTCATTACCCTGCCCAGTTTCTCGTCGTAGAGCGGGTAGCGGGCAGCGATACCCTCAAGATCGGTGCTGCCCGATCCGAGGCAGGCCTTGAAGCCCGGTTCCCGATGTTCCCACAGGTTGACCAGTTTCTCCCCCTCGTCCACCGCCAGGTGGCCGGGGTGGAAGTCGTCCTCCACGATGTCCATGTTCTTGCCGTTCATCATCCACTCGTTGGAAGAGTCGGTCTGGACGCTGGCGAACTGCTCCACAGCAGAGGGGTCTCTCCAGTGCTTGTAGGTGCCGGAGAAGTCACCGGCAACGCCCAGCTCCGGGTTGATCTCGAACCTCGGATGGGTATTGAAGTTGGTCTCTGCCACGGCCGGCAGGACGATGGCGTGCAGTGCGGTTACCGCAATGAATAGCCTGGCTTTCATTATCCGCCTCCTATTTGGATGACTGCAGGAAGGCGACCACATCGCGGATCTCCTGCTCGGTCAGTATCTGGTTGGTGCCCATGGGGGGCATCAGGGTATCAGGCACACGCCAGCGCATGTCGTAAACCAGTGCGTAGGTCTCCTCGTCACTCCGCTTCAGACTTCCGTAGGCGGTAAGGTCCGGTCCCCGGCTGCCCGGCTGGGTGCCCCCTTTCATCCGGTGACAGGCCAGGCAGTTGCCCCGTTTCTTGGTAAAGGCGATCTTCCTGCCCTCGTCGATGTTGCCGGAAAGTTCCCCTTCGAGTTCCTTTTTGACCGGCTTGCGGACCGGTATGTTGCCACAGGCCAGGCTGTAACTCAGGCATGGAAACTTCATCGGTGAGACCGATGCACTCTTGTTTTTGACCGGTTGTACCGTGCCGCAGGCAGACAGCGTCACCGCCAGGGCGGCGATTAGAATCTTCTTCATTACTTCCCCCTAGAAAATGTGTCGCAGACGCAGGCCGATAACATCACCCAGTGAACTGGTGGCGTTGTTGGCGTTGCTTGTCTTGACCGCGGCGTTGTTGATCGCCGCCGCGTTGCCACTGCTGGTGGTAACGGGGTTGGGCGCCGCCGAGTTGCGGAACACGTAGTTCAGCGTCAGGCTGGTCTTGGGTGCGATATGGTAGGTGGTACCCAGTGCCACCTCGGTGATGACCCGCTCGTCGGAGTCGGACCAGTACTGGTTGTTGATGGTCTCGTAGAGCAGGTTGTTCTTCGAGTAGCGTACGTCGAACTGCCAGTTCTTGTTCAGATAGTAGCCGTATTCAAGCGACAGGCCCTTGGCCTTGTTCTCCCGTTCGGAAGCGATCTGGATATGGCCGCCGTAGGGACAGTCGGTACAGCTGGTGGTGGCGGACTGCAGAATCATACCCTCGGCGAACATCAGGTCGAAACCCAGCCGGTGCTTGTGGCCGGACTCGCCAAAAAAGCGTCCCAGCGCGTGGACACCGAAACCGTAGCGTATCCGGTCAAAGTCCTCGCTCTTGGTGCCGGCGGCATCGATGATATAGTTCCTGACCCCGCTCTGGTGATAGGCGTAGAACTTGACGCCGTTTTTCATGGCGCCCTTGCCACCGGGAAGATCGTACTCCGAGGAGAAGTAAAGGTTCAGGTCCTTTTCATTGTTGTTGTCGGAGTGATGAATGCCGTTACCGTTGCCCAGCATGGCGGCGTAAGAGTGGGTCCATTTCCCCTGCTTGAATGAATCAAACAGCTGGACGCCCCAGTCACGACCCACGTCCGCGTCGTATCCCTGGGTCGAGATGCTGCCGGCATAGCCCTGGCCGGCGATCGGGTTGGTACCCTTGGCACTGCCGTTGACGAACCGCTCGATCTGGTCACGCCGGACAAAGTCGGTGGGATAGATGAAGTCCTTCATCCTGATCGACTCCATCATCTCTTCCGGCCCGGGCTTTTTGAACAGGCCCATCCGCAGGCGTGCGCCCGGGATGTAGTTGAGCGTGACGCTGGCGTCGGTCAGCGATGCAAAATACTCGCGGTTCGTGTTGAGCGGCTCGTAGTTGGCGCCGTTCATGCCAAAGTTGGCGGTCAGGAAGTAATTTATCTTTCCCGGGATAATATTGCCCCGGGCGCCGACCACCAGGGCATCCAGGTTGAACCCCTGGTTGTCGTTGTGCAACTCCGGTCCCACCCGGCAGCTGTTGACGTAGTAGCCGTTGTTCAGTCCCGGTCCGCTACTGGTGTCGCCGGTCGGTGTACCATTGGGACGTGCCAATCCGGAAAGCGGATTGCAACCGACGTAGTTGGAGTACTGCAACGAGAGCGCACCGAAAAAGCGGTGGGTGACCTTCTCCGGTTCGGTGCCCTGAATGGCCAGCCAGTTGGCGGCCAGTGCGCCTTGTGAACACAGCAGTGCCGCGACTCCCAGGATTCTTATCGTTGGGATTTTATTCATCACTCCTCCTTTCTGGTTATTCCCACCCTCTGTCGGGGCGGTAGTAACTGAAACGAGCAGCGGCTGTAAAAGTTCCCTTCCCGACAATTCAAACCGGCAAAAAGGCGACTAAAAAAACTGGAATTGGACCAGTTTCTTTTGCAACAAGCTGTATCCAAGGCATTTGGTCAATAGAAAAATATTTTTGCAATTACAAAAACGCAGTAACGAAAATCGGTCGTGCTTCAGCGCAAACACCAACAACAGTCAGGCGGACCAATGATAAAAGTCATAGTGCGTGTTTTTGTCACTTGTAGCGGCTTTGATTTGTTGCTTTTTACAGGCGGCTGTGGAAACACTACAACCTGTTTGACCACGACCCGGACAAACCATGGAACCGGAGCAGGCAGATGGCGAAAGCCGTATACCGGCAATGGGTGGAGTGGATCCGGGAACTTTAAGGGAGCTGGTTCGTTAGTGTGTTATCGGACCAAAGACTCAATGGAAGAGGCTATAACAATATATGTACATTAACGGTGACGGCTATAGAACACCAATTGTCGGGGCAGGCAGGCGATCTGCGGGAGTTTTCGGATGAAGACTGCGTTGTCCTGTTGAAGGAGGGTAACAGCTCTGCATTTGCAGAGCTGATGCGGCGCTATCAAAGCCGCGTGTACTCCTATGTATTGCGGATGGTCAGTTGCCCGGACGATGCCATGGACATATGCCAGACAACATTTATCAGTGCCTACAGAAACCTGGAAAAGTGGCAGCCCAATGCGCTTTTCAGGACCTGGCTGTTCAGGATAGCCAGCAACTCTGCCATAGACTATCTGCGACGGAACAAGCTGTACACCCAGGTGTCACTGGAGAGTGTTGACGGTACCCTGACCGGTGGCATGGACCCGGAACATCAGTATGTGTCATCGGCCCGCTGCTCCGGCATGATCAACCTGATCCAACAGCTGCCGCCCCTGTTCCGCCAGGCACTGTTGTTGCGCGAGCTGGAGGGGATGTCCTACGCGGAGATCGCACAGGCACTGGATGTGAGCGAGGGGACGGTGAAGTCACGAATTGCGAGAGCACGGTATGGCCTGGTATCCGGGCTTGATCAGATGGACGGTGTAGAGAGCGTCAGATGAACAGAGAGCGTTGTCCCGATTTCGACAAGTTATCGGCATATGTTGATTACGAATTGAGTGATGGTGAGCTGGGTGAGGTGGGTAGCCACATAGCGGAGTGTGCCGGCTGCAGGCGCACCTACGACCGCCTGGTCCAGTTGGGGAACGTTTTTTCCGTGATGCGACAGGAGTCCACCGAGATCAATATTGTTCCCGATATAGAGAGACAGCTGAACCGGGAACCGGGTGCCCGGTCACACGGAACCCGGCTGTATGGCCGCCTGCTCTCCTACGGGCTGGCCGCTTCACTGGCCCTTGCCGTCGGCGTCAACCTGGGAAACCACCTTGCTCCTGAACAGGAGGTGAAGATCGATTTCAGCTTTACCCAGGCAGCCCAGATGGCACCCTTCTCGTTCATTCCCCCGGGCAGCATCACCCTGGAACACGCAACCTGCTTCATAGGAACACGCATATGATCAAGCGTTATCTCATGCCGGTAGTCCTGATCCTGTCACTGTTCATCAATGTGGGCGTCATCGCTTCCGTGGTCAGTCGTGCCGCAGGCGGGTTTTTTGACGCGGACACCATCCAGCATGGACACACCGCTTTGGCCAGCCACCTTGGACTCGACAAGGGCCAGCTCTCCCAGTGGCGAAGCAATGAGCAGCATTTTCTCCGTGACCTGAAAACTTCGTGGGATATCATCCGCAACAATCGTGAACTGATGATTCGGGAGATCTTCTCCGATAACCCGGATATTGCGGAGATAGAGGCCCTGCGCGACGAGATTGCCGAACAGCAGTCGAGACAGCAGCGGGTGGTGATCGACCAGCTGATGCGGGAACGGAAAATTCTGAACCAGGATCAGCGCAGCATGCTGGAGGATCTGCTTATCAACCAGTACCCCCTGGCGTCGGTCGAACAGATGATGATCCGGGAAGAGTAAGCTACGGGCGAGCCGAGCCCAATAACGTGGACTGACCCACCCCGCCATATCGCCTGGGAATATCCCCCGGAAAAATAGAGGGGGAAGAATCCTCCATATCTTCTTATACTCAGTCATCGATTGGCCCGCCGGCCGCAGACCGCCCCGAGGACAACGTGAACTGGACCGATATCGCCTCCGCCGCCGTGACCCTGTTCCTGATCATGGATCCGCTGGGCAACGGACCGGTGTTCAACGCGGTTCTCTCCCGCCTGGACCGGGCACGCCGGGTGAAGGTGGTGGCCCGGGAGCTGGTGATCGCCCTTGTCATCCTGCTCGCCTTCCTGTTTGCCGGTAACCTGATACTCGGTTTCCTTGGCCTGACCCAGCCGTCGCTCAGTATCGCCGGCGGCGTGCTGCTGTTCATTATCTCCCTGCGCATGATCTTCCCCGGCCGCGCCATGGAGCATGACGAGGAGGAGGCGGACCCCTTTATCGTGCCGCTGGCGGTACCGATGATCGCAGGGCCCTCCACCATCGCGGTGTTGCTGCTGCTCAGCTCCAACCAGCCGGGGCGAATCCTGGAGTGGAGCCTGGCGCTCTTGATCGCCTGGTTTGCCACCACTCTTCTGCTGCTGGCCTCGCCCTACCTGCTGTCGGTGATCGGCAACCGGGGGGCGCGCGCGCTGGAGCGACTGATGGGGATGATCCTGGTGATCCTGGCCACCCAGATGCTGCTTAACGGCATCGAGGAGTTCGTCCACGGCCTGTAGCGCCGCCGATGCTTGCCACCGCCCCGCCACGACGACAGAATAGCCGGATCGTATTCTTTCAAAAATTTTGTTTCCAAGTCTTCGCCCAACCATTCGAGCATGTCGCCCAACCCGTCCAGTGATCACGAAAAAATCGAGTTGGAGCACCAGGCGGCCAAGCTGTTCATGCGCTGGTACGAACACGATACAGGCAGGAAGATCCGCCACATCTGGCACAATCGGCCGAGCAAGCCGGATGTCTCCTGCAAGCTGGAGGGGGAGCGGCTGGACCTGGAGATTGCCCACCTCTACGGCACCGAGGAGGAGGCGATGAAGATCCTGGGTCGCAACCTGAGCAGCGAGACGCGGCAGGAGCTGCGCCGACTGGAGCAGGAGAGCGATCCCCACCAGCGGCTTCTCAACGCCTTGAACCGGATCCTGAGCAACAAGGGTACCAAGCGCTACAGGACCCGACGGGTCTGGCTGGTGATCCGCAATGCCCACCCGGCCTGGACCAGTCGGGAGATCGAAGGCCTGCAGCACCGGATCGATGTGCCCTGTGATCATGTCTTCGAGCAGATCTGGATCGTCGGTGATTTCGACGGCCACAGCGGAATTGTCCAGCTCTATCCCTGATCAATGATCGGCCCGGGGCGGGCCTCCTACAGGCGCTATTGACCGTGGGAGCGGCGCCCCCGCCGCGAAGCATGCGCGTGGGTATTTCCTCGTTCCCATGCTCCGCGTGGGAATGCATGCCAGATATTGCCTTCTTGAGAATGTGTCCGCGTGGGCACAAACAACGTGCCCATATATGGTCTCCTCCCCATTTGCAAGGCATCGGATCTCGATCCCAGGGACAGGTTGCTACCATATATCCGGCC
>JAPHTA010000176.1 GCA_026196475.1 Sedimenticola sp. | reverse complement strand
GGGATCTGTCGCTTGTCCACCAGGAACAGGATCACGTGATCCTCAGACTCGATCACCGTGTCGTGGTGAGCGATCAGCACCTCGTCGCCGCGCACCACGGCACCGATGTTGGTCCCCTTGGGCAGCTTGATCTCCTCCACCGCCCGGCCCACCACCTTGGACGAGTTACGGTCACCATGGGCCACCGCCTCGATCGCCTCGGCGGCACCGCGACGCAGGGAGTGGACCATCACCACGTCACCGCGGCGCACGTGGGTCAGCAGGCTGCCGATGGTGGCCTGCTGCGGCGAGATGGCGATATCGATCGGCCCGCTCTGCACCATGTCCACGTAGGCGGCCCGGTTGATCAGGGCCATCACCTTGCGCGCACCGAGGCGCTTGGCCAGCATGGCGGAGAGGATGTTGGCCTCGTCGTCGTTGGTCACCGCGCAGAACACGTCGGTACCCTCGATATTCTCCTCCATCAGGAGGTCCTCGTCCGCCACGTCACCATGCAGGACGATGGTCTTGGGCAGGTCCTCCGCCACCTTCTGCGCGCGGCGCCGGTCACGCTCGATCAGTTTCACCTGGTAGTCCCGCTCCAGGGCGTGGGCCAGGCGCTTGCCGATGTTGCCGCCGCCGGCGAAGATCAGGCGCTTGAACGGCTTGTCGAGGCGGCGCAGTTCGCTCATCACCGACCGGATATTCTCCTTGGCGGCGACGAAGAAGACCTCGTCGTCGGCCTCTATAATGGTATCCCCCTCCGGCTGGATGGCCCGCCCCTGGCGGTAGATCGCCGCCACCCGGGCCTCGATATTCGGCATGTGGTCGTAGAGGGTGCGCAGCTCGTTGCCCACCAGTGGCCCGCCGTAGTAGGCACGCACCGCCACCAGTCGCACCCGGCCGCCGGCGAAGTCCAGCACCTGCAGCGCGCCCGGGTTCTCGATCAGGCGCATGATGTAGTCGGTGACCAGCTGCTCGGGGCTGATCAGCACGTCAATCGGCATCGCCTCGGGAGAGAACAGCTGGGGATACTTGGTAAAGCCGAGGGCCCGCACCCGCGCAATCTTGGTCGGGGTGTGGAACAGGCTGTAGGCGACCTGGCAGGCGACCATGTTGGTCTCGTCACTGTTGGTCACCGCCAGCACCAGGTCCGCATCCTCGGCGCCGGCCCGCATCAGCACCTCGGGATGGGCCGCGTGGCCCTGCACCGTGCCCAGGTCGAGCCGATCCTGCAGATCACGCAGCAGCTCGGCATCCTGGTCCACCACGGTGATGTCGTTGGCCTCTGAGGCGAGATTGTTGGCCACCGAGGTCCCCACCTGGCCAGCGCCTAGGATGATGATTTTCATTTCTTGTTTTCGTCCGGTTGCGGATTCCCGCCGCCTGCGACGGCCGGCAAAGCCGCGAACTTACTACCGTTTGTCCTTCACATCAATGCCCAGCGATTTCAGCTTGCGGTAGAGATGGGTGCGCTCCATGCCCGATTCCGCCGCAATCTGGCTGACATTGCCCGAGTGCTTGGCCAACTGGTACTCCAGGTAGGCCTTCTCGAACGCCTCCCGCGCCTGGCGCAGCGGCTGGTCGAAAGAGACCGGGAAACCGGCGCTACCGTCCAGCGCCAGCCCTCCGCTGCCCAGCGCCGCCTCCACCTCGTCCTGGGTGATCTCATCACCGGCGCCGAGGATGAGCAGGCGCTGTACCAGGTTCTTCAGCTCGCGCACGTTGCCGTGCCAGCTGTGGTTGCGCAGAAAGTTCTGTGCCGGCACATCGAAGCGGCGATAGGGCAGCTTCTCGTGCGCGACGTAGCTATCGACATAGTAGCTGAGCAGCTCCGGCACGTCCTCCCGGTGCTCGCGCAGTGGCGGAATATGCAGCGGAACAACATTCAAATGGTAGAACAGGTCCTCTCGGAAGTTGCCCGCCTGCACCTCCTCCTCCAGGTTTTTCTTGGTGGCGGCGATGATCCGCACATCGATCTGTACCGGCTCGGCGCCGCCAACCCTCAGAAAGGAGCCACCGTCGAGCGCCCCCAAAAGCTGGGACTGGGCCTCGATATCCATGTCCGCCACCTCGTCCAGGAACAGGGTGCCGCCCCGTGCCTGCTCCAGGGCACCATAGTGGATCTTGCCCTCCTCCTCGCTGCCGAACAGCTCCCGCGCCGAGTTGCCACGGGCGATGGAGGAGACCCCCACATCGACAAACGGCCGCTCCCGGCGCACGCTCTGGGCATGCAGGTAACGGGCGAAGGTCTCCCTGCCGGAGCCGGGTTCGCCGGTAATCAGCACCCAGGTATCGTGCTGGGCAATGCGCTTCACCTGCTCACGCAGGCGCTGAATCACCGGACTGTGACCGGTAGGCTCCACCACGTGCTGGGTATGACGCCGCAGACCGATATTCTCCTGCTGCAGCTTGTCCACCTCCAGGGCCCGGGAGACGGTCAGCAGCAGCTTGGCCAGGGAGAGCGGCTTCTCCAGGAAGTCGTAGGCGCCGAGCCGGGTCGCCTCCACCGCAGTCTCCACCGTGCCGTGGCCCGACATCATGATCACCGGGCAGGGCAGCCCCTCCCCCTCGGACCACTCCTTCAACAGGGAGATACCATCCACGTCAGGCATCCAGATATCCAGTAGTACCAGGTCCGGCCGCCGGTCCCTGAGTGCCTTGCGTGCGGCAGCCCCGTTCTCGGCCATCGCCACGTCGTAGGACTCGTCCTCCAGGATCTCCTTGACCAGGGCACGGATGTCCGGCTCGTCATCCACCACCAGAATATGGGCTTCACTCATCGGGTCTCACTCCTCCTGTTCGATTCGGGCGCCGGGTCGCAGGCGACCCGGTTGGCACCCCCCCGGATCAGCGGCAGGCGCAGGATCAGGCTGGCTCCACCGCCCTCACGGTTCTCTGCCCAGATGCTGCCACCGTGCTCTTCGGTAATCTTTTTCACCACCGCCAGCCCGAGGCCGGTTCCGCGCGTCTTGGTGGTGACGTAGGGCTCGAACAGGCTGGCCATGATCTCCGGCTCGAAGCCGGCCCCGTTGTCCAGCACCTTGAGCTCAACAAAATGGCATTCATTTACCACATTGACATCCGTATACACCTCAACAAGCGGGTTTTTTACCCCTTCTACTGCTTCCTGGGCATTTTTTATCAAGTTATGCACCACCTGTCGCAATCTGACCGGGTCCGCCTCGACACGCCCCCCGGGGGCGTTCAAGGCAACCTTCAACCCGTCGCCCAGGCCGGCACTGCGATAGAGGTCCAGCACCTCGTCCACGAGGTCGTCCAGCACTACCGGCTGTGGGTTGATCTGGGACGGCCGGGCATAGTCGGAGAAGGCATTGACCATCTCCTTCATCGCCTCCACCTGGGCGACGATGGTATGGGTCGCCCGGTCCAGCATGTCCGCATCCTTCGCCTCCAGCCGGCCCAGGAACTTGTGCCGCAGACGCTCGGCGGAGAGCTGGATCGGTGTCAGGGGGTTCTTGATCTCGTGCGCCAGGCGCCTCGCCACCTCCCCCCAGGCTGCATCACGCTGTGCCTTGAGCAGGTTGGTGATGTCATCGAATACCAGCCCGTAGCCCATCGACTCGTCCTCCGGCTGGGCCAGCGGTGTGCCGCGGCAGAGCAACACCTGACGCCCCTCTCCACCGATCAGGGTGATCTGCCCGCGCCAGTCACGCCGCTCCTGCTCCACCGCCTCCTTTACCGCATCCATGAACTGCTGCAGCCTCGGCGAGACCCGGGCCAGCTGCTCCACCGGCTTGCCGGGCAGCTGCTCCACGTCCACCTTGAGGATCTCGCCCGCCGCCTGGTTGACGGTACGCAGGTTGCCCGCCGCATCAAGCGATATCACACCGGAAGAGAGCCGCCCCAGCACTGTCTGCAGGTAGGTGCGTTGAGCCTCCACCTGGCGCTGGGTGCGGGCGGTTTCGTCCCGGGAGCGGGCGATCCGGCGCGACATGGAGTTGAACGAGTCGACCAGAAAACCGAGTTCATCACGCCGTTTCGGCAATGGCAGCTGCATGCCGTAGTCGCCCTCGGCCACTGCCCGGGTGCCCTCGGCGATGTCGGCCACCGGCCTGACCAGCCGGCGCGCGGTGAAAAAGGCGGCCCAGATCGCCGCCAGCAGGCTGAACAGCAGAACCATCGCCAGGGACAGGGTAAAGGTGCCCTTCAGGCTCTTGCGCAGGAACGCCAGCTCCTTGTAGCGGCTGTAGCTCCCCTCCACCTTCACCGTGAGATCGGAGATGGCATGGGAGATCGGGAAGCGGGCCAGCAGCAGTCGGCGTCGGACACTGTCCGCCACCACCACCCGCACCTCAAGCTGCCCCTCGGCATTGGGAACCGGCTCCAGGGCCACGAAGTCCTCTCCCGAGCGGACCTGCTGCAGGATGGCGCCATCCGGTTTGCTGGTGATCAGGATACTGGGATCGGCGTTGACGCTGGTCACCACCTTACCGATGGTATCCAGAAGTACCAGCTCGCTGGCGCCGAACTGCTCCCGCAACTCCTCCAGGCTCAGGCTCAGACCCGCCACCGACGAGCCGGTAAGCTCCTCCAGCAGCAGCTGGGTGATCTTCAGCTTCTCCAGCTTGTGCAGGTCGAGCGAGGCCCGCCCCAGGCTAAGGGCATCGCCCATCGACTGGTCGATATGCACGTCGAACCAGCTGTCGATACCCTTCAGCAGAAACTGCTGCGAGTAGTAGTAGACCACCGACACCGGAGCCAGGGAGAGCACCACGAAGACCACCACCAGGCGCAGGGCGAGACGGGAACCGGCCGCCTGCCGCCGGTAGCGGGCGACCAGCTGGATGATGTTCACCCCGACCACGATGACCATGGCGAACAGGCCCAGCACGCTGATCACCAGCAGGGGTATGAACAGGCGGCTCAACTCCTCGGTATTCTGCAGCGCGCCGCTCATCAGGTGCAGCGCCACCAGGATCAGCGCCAGCAGGGCGATCACCGGCAGGGCGCCACCTCCGAGTCGTTTCAGGGCTCCAGGTGCCATAGGCTCCACTCGCTGGAGAGGTTCCAGGCGGGACTTAGATAGGCCATCGGGCGCAACGGCAGGGGCAGGGCCTCGATATCCAGGCTGGAGCGCAGCGACAGCCGGTAACGCTCGCCCGGGGTCAGCCGGTCGGCCTGGATCAGGCGTACATTACGGATGCTGCCCAGCGCGGTGAGTGCCGCCTGGCGGGTCGCGAAGTGCTGCTGGCTGCCGCTCATCAGGTCGGTGACCCGGTACAGACCATGCAGCGCCTGGAAAAGAATCTGATAGCGCAGACGTACATCGAGCAGATCCGACTCCCACAGCCAGGCACCTTCGCGCCGCAGCTGGATATGTACCTCCAGGGTCAGGGGCACGCCATTCTCCAGCGCCTCCAGCGCCTGCTCGGAAAAGCGGTACTCAATGGTGGCATCCATCAGGTAGGCGTCGTCCTCCCGGTGTGCCTGCAGTCCGGTGATGGAGAACTCCTCCGCCGCTGCGGGAAACGGCAGCAGCAGGAGCAGCATGAGCGCCGCCAGGACGCGCGTCCGCACGCCGTCTTTCGTGTCCGTTTCACATGCTGACATCATTCCTGGTCTACCTCTTCTCCAGGCAGGCGTAATAGAAGCCATCCATGGTCTCCTCGCCCGGCAGCGTCTGACGCCCGACTGTCCGTGGATGTCCCCACTGCGCCTCGATCGGTCGTTCAACGGCATCACCGGTCTGCGCCAGAAAGCGCTCCAGCTGGCCCTCGTTCTCGTCCGAAAACAGAGAACAGGTGGCGTACAGCAGGCGCCCACCCGGCTTCAGCAGGGGCCACATGGCCCCCAGTATGCGCCCCTGCAGCGCCACCAGCTCGGGAATATCCGCCGCCCGCCGCAGCAACTTGATATCGGGATGGCGCCGGATCACCCCGCTGGCGGAACAGGGCACATCCAGAAGGATACGGTCATATTGGCCCCGGGACCACTCACCGGAGGGTTCCGCTGCATCGCCTTCCAGCACCTGTGCCTCGAGCTGCAGTCGGCGAAGGTTCTCCCGCACTCGCTGCAGGCGCTGCGGATCCCGGTCCATGGCCACCAGCTCAATCCGCGGCTGAAGCTCCAGGATATGGCCGCTTTTTCCACCCGGCGCGGCGCAGGCGTCAAGCACCCGCTGTCCCGGCTTCAGATCGAGCAGGGGCGCCGCCAGCTGGGCCCCGCCATCCTGCACCGACACCCGCCCCCCGGCAAAACCGGGCAGCTGCAGAGCATCCATCGGCTGCTCCAGGCAGAGGCCGGACGGGACATGCGGAATCGGCCGGGCGGCAATACCGTTCTGGCGCAGGATCTCCAGGTAGGCCTCCCGGCTGTTCACCGCCAGGTTTACCCGCAGACTCATGGGCGGACGGGCCAGGGCCGCCTGCAGAATCGATTCCCACCGCTCCGGCCAGTCCCGTTTCACCCGCTTCAGCAGCCATCCGGGAGTGGCCAGGCGGAAGCGCGGATCGGCGTCGACCGCCGACAGCAGTGCGTCGCTTTCGCGCTGAAAACGCCGCAACAGGGCGTTGATCAGCCCCACCGCCCAGCGTTTCTCCAGCCGTCGCGCCGCCTCCACCGTCTCCGCCACCGCAGCGTGAGGCGCTACCCGCATATGGATCAACTGGTAGAGACCAAGCAGGATAAGGGCCTGTACCTCGCCCTCGCGCGGCTTGATCGGCTTGTCCAGCAGGCGCGCCGCGATCGCCTCCAGCCGGGGGCGCCAGCGGGCAACGCCGAAGCAGAGCTCCTTGACCAGGCCCCGGTCCCTTGGATCCAGCTGCTCCAGCCCGCCGGATAGCAGATCGGAGATCGAGCGCCCATCCGCCAGCTGGCGCAACAGGCGAGCCGCCAGCACACGCGGATTGGCTGAGCCGGGGGCTGTGTCAATCATGAACCTTTAAACCTCGTATCAACCGCCGGGATTGACCGTGAGACAAGGCCAGCCGCACCCGAGGGCAAATCCCGTATGTCGCGGAAGCACCACGGGTACACCACCGCCTCCCCACGCGCACCCCGGGTTCTACGCGGTTGCTCCGGGGCATTCCGGATGAACGGGTCAACCCAGCACCATCCCTTGCGGGTCGTGGGCATTCAGGAAGTCGGCGGCCCGCATTGCCCGCTTGCCGGGCAACTGCAGGGAGGTGATGCGCAGCAACCCGTCGCCGGTCGCCACGTCGATCCCCTCCTTGCTGCAGGCCACCACGGTGCCGGGGTCGGCAGTGACGGGGGCCGCCAGGGGCCGACTCTCCCAGATGCGCAATACCTTGCCATCCATTCCGGTCTGGGCCACCGGCCAGGGATTGAAGGCACGTACCTGGCGATCCAGGGCCTTTGCGTCCTGCCGCCAATCGATCTGCGCCTCGGCCTTCTCCAGCTTGCTCGCGTAGTTGGCCAGGGCATCGTCCTGCGGCTGCGCCGCCAGACTGCCATCGATGATACCCGGCAGGGCCGCCATCAGCGCCTCGGCACCCATTCCGGAAAGACGATCATGCAGGCTGCCGCCGGTCTCGTTCTCACCTATCGGGGTACTGCGCTTTAGTAGCATCGGACCGGTATCCAGGCCAGCCTCCATCTGCATGATGGTGATACCGGTCTCCCGGTCGCCAGCCAGCACAGCCCGCTGGATTGGTGCCGCACCGCGCCAGCGCGGCAGCAGGGAGGCGTGGATATTGATGCAACCCAGTCGCGGCGCATCCAGCACCCGCCGGGGGAGGATCAGCCCGTAGGCAACCACCACCATCAGGTCGGCCCGCAGCGCTTCAAGCGCTGCCAGATCCTCTTCCTGGCGGAAATTTTTCGGTTGGCGAACCGTAATCCCGTGCTCCAGGGCCAGCGCCTTGACCGGGCTCGGGGTCAATTTACGACCGCGACCGGCTGGCCGGTCCGGCTGGGTATAGACCGCCACCAACTGGTGCGGGGAGTCGATCAGGGCGCGCAGCGGGGGGACGGAAAAATCGGGGGTACCGGCAAAGACTATCTTCAGGGTTTCACTCATTATTATTCTCGCTGCCGGCGGCCTCGCGGGCACACCGGGGACCGGGGTGAATGGAGGATCTCATGGGGCGGGATCAGAGCGCCTGACTTCCCGCCTCCTGCTCGGCCTGGCGATTCTCCTTCTCCAGCTTCTTGCGAATCCGTTGCCGCTTGAGATTGGAGAGATTGTCGATGAACAGCTTGCCATCCAGATGATCCAGTTCATGCTGGATACAGACTGCCAGCAGGTCGTCAGCCTCGAACTCCGTGACCTTGCCCCGAGTATCCTGGGCCCGCACGCTGATGTGGGTGGCACGAATCACCGGCTCGTAGATGCCCGGCACCGACAGGCAGCCCTCGTCCATCTTCTGCTCGCCTTGCCGCTGCAGGATCTCCGGGTTGACCAGGACCAGGGGTTCGTCCCGGGCCTCTGAGACATCGATCACCACCACACGTCGCGGATCATTGACCTGGGTCGAGGCGAGGCCGATGCCGTTCGCCTGGTACATGGTCTCCAGCATATCGTTGGTGAATTTGTGCAGATCCTGGTCAAAAGATTTCACAACCTGTGCTTTATTACGCAATCTTGGGTCAGGAAAATGCAGTATGTTCAGTATTGCCATTGGGTT
>JAPHTA010000077.1 GCA_026196475.1 Sedimenticola sp. | reverse complement strand
TCCCTTGGTTTCAGATAATGGTGATAGAGCCGCTCCTCCTCGGAGCCGGCCTCAGGCTTCCAGTCGTAACGCCACTTCACCAGTGGCGGCAGGGACATCAGGATCGATTCGGTTCGGCCACCGCTCTGCAGTCCGAACAGGGTGCCGCGATCGAACACCAGGTTGAACTCCACGTAGCGGCCGCGCCGGTAGAGCTGGAAATCCCGTTCCCGTTCGCCAAACCGCTGGTTTCGGCGACGTTGCACGATCGGCAGGTAGGCCGGCAGGTAGTGATCCCCAACGCTCTGCATGAAGCGGAAGCTGCGTTCAAATCCCCACTCGTTCAGGTCATCGAAAAAAAGACCGCCGATACCGCGGGGTTCATTCCGGTGGCGCAGGTAGAAGTAGTCGTCGCACCACTGCTTGAAGCGCGGGTAGACCTCCTCCCCGAAACCATCACAGGCCTCCCGGGCTGTGTGGTGCCAGTGGTGGCAGTCCTGGTCATTGCCGTAATAGGGGGTCAGGTCGAAGCCGCCGCCAAACCACCAGATCGGCGCCTCGTCCTCCCGCTCGGCGATGAAAAAGCGGACATTGGCGTGGGAGGTGGGCACATAGGGGTTATTCGGGTGCATCACCAGGGAGAGTCCCATCGCCTCGAAGGCGCGCCCGACCAGTTCCGGCCGGTGCGCCGTGGCCGATGGCGGCAGGCTTTGACCTATCACGTGTGAGAAGTTGACCCCACCCTGCTCGAACAGGGCGCCATCGCCGATCACCCGTGTGATGCCGCCACCCTCCAGTCCCCGCTCCCCGTCACGGGACCATTGGTCGGTGATGAAGGTGGCTTCTCCGTCGGCCTGCTCCAGCGCGTCGCAGAGGGTCTGCTGAAGGGTGGTGAGGTAGCGGCTGACCGCCGACTTGTCGGGTTGGCTCATGTCGGCAGGCTCCGGCGCAGAGGACTACATGCCATTGCCGAACTTCTCGTGGGTAGTGATGCCGCTGCTACGCACCTCGGCCAGGGCGCTGGCATAGCTGCCGAGAACGCGCAGGGACCAGTCGATGCGCTCCCGGAAGTAGTTGTCCGCGTCCGGGTTGTTGTCTTCGGGTTCGGGGTTCAGCACCTGCTCCACGTTGCGCACGATCACCTGTTCCGGGATGTAACAGATGCGATTGTTCTTGTAGCTGCTCATGCGCAGCTCCGCCACCGGGTAGGCCCCCCCGTCGCCGGACGATACCGTCACGATCAGTGCCGGCTTGTGTCCGACTTCCTTCTTGCTGGCGAGCAGGAAGAGGTTCTTCAGTCCGGCGGGCACCTGGCCGTGCCACTCCGGTGAAACGATCACGAAGGCATCGCTACCGCCAAACAGGGTGCGCATCGGCTGCAGGATCTCCTTCCACCGTTCATCGCCCTCCCAGATCCCCTCGTCCCAGAGTGGCAGCGGATTTCCGTTGAGACCGAATATCTCCGCCTCGTTGCAGTAGTCGCTGGCGAGCAGCGTCTGCCGGATGTGTCGGGCTACTTTCATGCTTTGGGACGGGTCACGGTGACTGCCGCTGATGACGGTTATCTTCATTCTGTAACGACTTCCTTCTGCTGCTAAAACTTCCGCCCTGTGCAGGCGGTTAATAGCCGACAATAATAGTAGGTTATAAAGATGTCAATTGGATGGGATTGCGGATGTCGGCATAGGGTCTTCACGCTGATTTGCGGGGATGGGTCGGGGGTGTTTCCGGGAGAGAGGGTTGGCTCGGGGTCTCTATCCCCTGAAGCCGACTTCAGTTCACCGTGATCTCCAGGTTTTTGCGCCGTTTGCAGCTCTTCTGCCCCTCCGGCAGCCGCTTCTTCCCGGCCACTATCAACTCGCGATCGACCCAGCGGCGGGCCGTCAGCCTATGACCGTTCAGTGGCTTGTTGTTGAGTTTTCGAATAGCCCGTTGGGCTGCACGGTCGGGGTAGATATCGACCAGTCCATGGTACTCCACCCCCCCGGTGTCCAGGTCCAGGATACGAACCAGCTTGCACTTGGTTACCGTGTTGTTGCGCTTGCTGAAGGGGAGCCAGGTGGGTTTGACACTGCTCTCCACCAGGTTCATCAGCTCCTGGCGTTGGATTTGTGACGGGATATGGGCAATCAGAATCTTCATCGCGTCCCTGTCTTTACTGCTGTAATGGACAGTGAGTATAGCCATAAATGGCGGACACGGGAAAGAATTAAACGCAGAAAATGTGAATAATTTCCACAAGTTAGGTTGAAGCTGCTTTAACCCTGAGAGTGTGTCAAAAGGCTGACGAAAGGGTGGTTTCCGACAGGATGTTGTCCAGCTTCTCGAACCGCGGATGGCTCTCCAGCCACTGGTCATTCCGGTACACCCGCCCGGCGGCATCCAACTGGTAGACCGGCTGGTAGCCAGATTCGGCCAGGGTCCTGATCTCGTTGAACAGGTTGTCCAGAACCAGTGCTCCGGAGCCCTTGCCGATTACCAGCACCATGTGCGGCTGGCCATCCCGGGTGTGTACGTAACTGAGGCGAAGCTGTTCCACCGGAACCGCGCTACGGATGGCCGGATCCAGCATCTTGGCGATGCTGATGTCCTCGCAATCGCCGGTACGCAACCTGACGGTTTCATCCGGTGACTGCCAGTGATCCCGCAGCGTGTCCGGCTTGTAGGTGATGAACAGGTTCCAGTTGCGGTTGATTTCCGCCAGCTGGCTCCGGCTGAGCTGCTCCACGAGGCGTTTCTCATGCACTTTGTTGTGCACGGTCTTGCTCTTTACCGCGTGGCTGGCGCAGCCTGCCAGAAGGCTGGGCGCGGCCAGGCCGAGGAGTAGAAGGCGGAAAATGTTTTTCATTCGGTCACCCTGAAAACCTTGTGGTCGGCGGGTCTACAGCGTCCCAGCCAAAGACACTCCGTCCACCCTAGCAAAATTCTTTAGCCTGATCCAGTTCCAGGAAGCCTTATAACCTACTGAAATACTGTGATAAAAGGGGAATCCCAGTCTCCGGATGCCGGGCTGGCCAGGCAGTTTGGTGACGGTTGGCCGGTACCTGTCACCGGCAAGGGGGTATTCTGCTAGGATGCAACTGTTGCCTCTGCTACGGGAGCTGGATGGTGGATACCTCTGAATTCGGGATATGGGCCATGCTGCTGTTCTGGGCCAGCGCCCTGGGTGGGATCGGACTGGCCATCGGCTGGGCCCGGATGAAGGGGCGGAATGGGGCCGGTCACCGGTCGCCGGACACGTCTCTCAAGCGTCGACCGGAAGACCGGGTGACCCGCCAGAAGGTCTCTGAACAGAAGGCGGCGGGGCCACGGTGGCCACAGGACGAGGGGAGAGGGCATGAGTAAAGCGAATCCGGGGCCGGTGCAGGGGGAGTGCCTGTGTGGAGGAATCCGTTACGAGGTTGACCGGATCGGTAGTCGCATGGCCCACTGTCACTGCTCGATGTGCCGCAAATTTCACGGTGCCGCCTACGCAACCTTTGGCGAGGCGAAACGGGAGGCCTTTCGCTGGTTGCAGGGAGAGGCGCTACTGAAGCATTATCGCGCGCCGAATGGCACGCTGCGGAGTTTCTGCGGTCGCTGCGGCTCCAGTCTCACCTTCGCCCCGACGAACGATAACGGGGAGCTGGTGCAGTTTACCCTGGGTACCCTGATCGATCCTCCCATGCTCTCACCCGATGCCCACATCTACGTCGGCTCCAAGGCCGGTTGGGACCGGATAACCGATCACCTGCCCTGCTACGAGGCCGGGCGGGATACTCCCCGTATCGACTGAGCAGGAATCGCCCGCCGCCGACCTGCTGATCCTCCGGTCCTTTTCACACCTTTCCGGATAACCCGCCGCTTCACTGGCACAGTCACTGCATACGCTTCCCCTGGACAAGCGGTCGATCCCCTACTGGATCGGCCGGTGGAATGGCGCGGCAGTGACGGGGGCGTGGGTGAAAAACGTGATGCTGGTAAAGCGGGAGTCGTCAGAGCAGGCGTCGGGACTGCAACAGGCCCTGGCGGACCAGGGCTGGCAACTGGTGGGGGTCTGCGCTGAGCCGGGGAGGCTGGTGGAGCGGGCGGAAACCTGGCACCCGGAACTGGTGGTCATCGAGCTGCCGAGCCCCGATAGGGTAGTGCTGGAGCAGGTGCGCCTGCTGGCCCACCGGTTGCCATGTCCGGTGGTGATGTTTGCCGAAAGTGCAGGGCAGGCGGCCACGGCGGCGGCAATTGATGCCGGTATGCACGCCTTCGTGGTGGACGGGTTCGATCCCCGTCGACTGCGCTCGATCCTGGAGGTGGCAGCGGCCCGCTTCAATGTTCACCGTACCCTGCAGGAGGAGTTGCTGAGAACCCGTGCCGCCCTGGATCAGCGCAAGCTGGTGGATCGGGCCCGGGGCATCCTGATGCGAAAGCGTGACTGGTCTGAGGATCAGGCCTACCGGGCGCTGCAGAAGATGGCCATGGACCAGAACCGGCGCCTGGTGGAGGTGGCGCGGCGGGTGATCGAAATGGAATCGCTGTTCGAATGAGTGCACCAGGGGCGGGCAGCTCGACATGCCGGGCACCAGTATTGTGCAATGCGGCGGATCGGAGTCTGGTTTCCGTCGGTGCGCACTGCACAAGGCGTTGATACCGGCGTAAAAAAGCAGCTTGGAGAAAAAGTTGGCCCGTCGTTTGCACTGAACAGGATAGCGACCGAAGCCGGGTATAGCCCGGGTTCGAAATAAAAAGCTCGGCGGGCCAACGGCGGTTCACCGGCAACGGACAAAGGCGTCCATTACGGCAGGCAGTGTGTCCTGTGCGTGGTGGGCGCCTTTCTGTTTTCAATACACGGGAGTCTGAGTATGAATCTGCAACTATCGAAGCGAACTGAACGAGCCCCGGCCTGTGCCGGCGCCCAAGGCCAGCGGCGGGCATGTCGCTTGGCCTTAACGCTGGTGGCCACTCTTGCAGCCTCGACGGCACTGGCCGAGGTCGGCGAACCGGAGAAGGAGGACCTGAAGTTCGGCTTCATCAAGTTGACCGACATGGCGCCCCTGGCCATCGCCTACGAGAAGGGCTACTTCGAGGACGAGGGGCTCTACGTGACCCTGGAGGCGCAGGCCAACTGGAAGGTGTTGCTGGACCGGGTGATCGACGGCGAGCTGGACGGGGCCCACATGCTGGCGGGGCAACCGCTGGGGGGCCACCATCGGCTTTGGTACCCAGGCCCATATCATCACCGCCCTCTCCATGGACCTGAACGGCAATGGCATCACCGTCTCCAACGAGATCTGGGATCAGATGAAGCCCCACGTCCCGCACGAGAACGGAAAACCGGTGCATCCGATCAAGGCGGATGCCCTGAAGCCGGTGGTCGACAGCTACCGGGACCAGGGCAAGCCGTTCAAGATGGGCATGGTGTTCCCGGTCTCCACCCACAACTACGAGCTGCGCTACTGGCTGGCGGCGGGCGGTATCCACCCCGGTTACTACGCACCGGAGAAGGGCGACACCAGCGGTACCCTGAAGGCGGAGGCGCTGCTCTCGGTGACCCCGCCGCCACAGATGCCGGCCACCATGGAGGCCGGCACCATCTACGGCTACTGCGTGGGTGAGCCCTGGAATCAGCAGGCGGTGTTCAAGGGCATCGGGGTGCCGGTGATCACCGACTACGAGATCTGGAAGGACAATCCGGAGAAGGTGTTCGGCGTCTCCAAGCAGTGGGCCGATGAGAACCCCAATACCCACATCCGTGTGGTCAAGGCGATGATCCGGGCCGCCCGCTGGCTGGACGAGAACAACAACGCCAACCGCCCGGAAGCGGTGAAGATCCTCTCCCGCTCCAACTACGTCGGTGCCGACTACGAGGTGATCGCCAACTCCATGACCGGCACCTTCGAGTACGAGAAGGGGGACAAGCGGGAAGTGCCCGACTTCAATGTCTTCTTCCGCTACAACGCCACCTATCCCTACTACTCGGATGCGATCTGGTACCTGACCCAGATGCGCCGCTGGGGCCAGATCAGTGAGCAGAAGCCGGACAGCTGGTACATGGATATCGCGCGCCGGGTCTATCGCCCCGACATCTACAAGGTGGCGGCACAGGAGCTGATTGCCGAGGGAAAAATACCCGCCTCCGAGTTCCCGGATTTTGCCACCGAGGACGGCTTCCGTGAGCCCCAGACCCACTTCATTGACGGCATCACCTACGACGGCCGCAGCCCCAACGCCTACCTGGAACGGTTTGCCATAGGCCTCAAGGGTACGGAGAAGATCTAGCCTCTGACCGGTATGCAGCCGGGTGCCTGAAAGCGCCCGGTACGTCATACCCCAACTTGCGGAACATGAACCATGAGAGCAACCATCATCGATCCACAGAAGAGTTTCCGGCTGGCCTGGCTGCAGTCGCTGCTGGCTTACCTGGAGAGTGACCGGCTGGTACAGCGCACCCTGCTGCTGATCCGCCAGCTGCTGATTCCCCTGGCCGCGATCGGCCTGTTCCTGATCCTCTGGAGTGCCGGTGCCGCCAGCGTCACCACCTCCCTGGGCCAGTTGCCGGGTCCGGCCCAGGTGTGGGATCAGGGGGTGCAGCTGTACCAGGAGCACCGGGCGTCCCGGGAGCGGGAAGTGGCCTTCTACCAGCGCCAGGAGCAGCGTAACGCGGCCAGGCTGGCCAGGGACCCCAATGCCGAGGTGAAGATCCGCCCCTACACCGGCAGCCCCACCTTCGTCGACCAGATCGGCACCAGTCTGGTGACGGTGGCGACCGGGTTCCTGATTGCCTCCCTGATCGCCATCCCGATCGGAATCGTCTGCGGTATGAGCGCCACCCTGTACCGCTCCATAAATCCGATCATCCAGTTGTTCAAGCCGGTCTCGCCCCTGGCCTGGCTGCCAATCGTCACCATGGTGGTGAGCGCGGTCTACGTGAGCGAGGATCCGCTGTTCCAGAAATCCTTCATCACCTCCGCCATCACCGTCACCCTGTGCTGTATCTGGCCCACCATCATCAACACCACGGTGGGAGTCTCATCCATCGACCGGGACCTGATCAACGTCAGCCGGGTGCTGCGACTGGGTTGGCTGACCAAGACCCTGAAGATCGTGATCCCCTCCTCGGTGCCGATGATGTTCGCCGGCCTGCGCCTCTCCCTGGGCATCGGCTGGATGGTGCTGATCGCCGCCGAGATGCTGGCCCAGAACCCGGGCCTGGGCAAGTTCGTGTGGGACGAGTTTCAAAACGGCAGTTCCGACTCGCTGGCCCGCATCATGGTGGCGGTACTGGTGATCGGCGCCCTCGGTTTCATTCTGGACCGCGCCATGCTGATGCTGCAGCGCTGGGCCACCTGGGACCGCAACGCGGTTCTGAGATAGGAGAGAGAGATGAACAGTAGTTACCTGAGCGTGGAGAATGTCTCCATCACCTTCGATACCGACAGCGGTCCGCTGAACGTGCTGGACGATGTCTCGCTGAAAGTGGAGCGGGGCGAGTTCATCAGCCTGATCGGTCACTCCGGTTGCGGCAAGTCGACGGTACTCAACATCGTCGCCGGCCTTCTGCAGGCCAGCATCGGCGGCGTGTTGCTGGAGAACCGGGAGGTGACCGAACCGGGGCCGGACCGGGCGGTGGTGTTCCAGAACCACTCCCTGCTGCCCTGGCTCTCTGTATACGACAACGTGCGCCTGGCGGTGGACCAGGTGTTCGGACGCAGCAAGAGTCGCCAGGAGCGCCACCAGTGGACCCTGCACAACCTTGAGCTGGTACACATGGGGCATGCCATCGGGCAGCGCCCGGACCAGATCTCCGGCGGCATGAAGCAGCGGGTCGGCATTGCCCGGGCCCTGGCCATGCAGCCCAAGGTGCTGCTGATGGACGAACCGTTCGGCGCCCTCGACTCCCTGACCCGCACCCACATGCAGGACTCCCTGATGGAGATCCAGGCCCGGCTCAACAACACGGTGATCATGATCACCCACGACGTGGACGAGGCGGTGCTGCTCTCGGACCGGATCGTGATGATGAGCAACGGACCGTCGGCACGCATCGGCGAGATCCTGGCCGTCGACCTGCCACGGCCCCGTGACCGGTTGCCGCTGGCGGATGACCCGGCCTACAACCACTACCGGGCCGAGGTGCTCCGTTTTCTGCACGAGCGGCACGCCCGGCCGGATGTGCCGACCTCCAACGTTGGTGGTGATGATCAGGTGGAACCGGAGGAGAGACCGACCCGGTTGAAACTTGCCGCCGGATAGCCGGCAGTGTCGGCGACCGATTCGCCGGCACTGCCCAACCGGAACACCATGAAGCGCTATAGTTGGAGCAGGGGGTATTGATCCCGGGCGCCATGCCGGGATCCTGTCAGCTGGAAAAGGCGGTGCCACAGCCCCATCTCATACAACAACAATGTATGCCGCTTGCAGGTGGAGGTTATGCAATACAAAGACTATTACGCGGTGATGGGCGTCGACAAGAACGCGACCCAGGACGAGATCAAGCGCGCCTACCGCCGACTGGCGCGAAAATACCATCCGGACGTGAGCAAGGAGCCGGATGCAGAGAAGCGCTTCAAGGAGGTGGGCGAGGCCTACGAGGTGCTCAAGGACCCGGAGAAGCGGGCCGCCTACGACCAGCTTGGTGCCAACTGGAAGGCGGGTCAGGATTTTCATCCGCCGCCGGACTGGGACGCCGGGTTCGAGTTCAGTGGTGGTGGTTTCACCGATGCCGATGCCGCCGGATACAGCGACTTCTTCGAGTCCCTGTTCGGCCGGGGGTTCGATTCCGCATTCCGTTCCGCCCGTTCCGGTGCCGGTGGTTTTCACGCAGAGGGGCAGGACCACCACGCCAAGGTGCTGATCGACCTGGAGGACGCCTTCACCGGGGCGGTGCGCGGCATTTCGCTGCAGACACCGCAGCTGGATGAAAGGGGCCACGTGGTGACCCGTACCCGCACCCTCAAGGTACGCATCCCCAAGGGGGTGCGCCAGGGCCAGCAGATCCGTCTCGTCGGGCAGGGCTCGCCGGGTATCGGCCAGGGTGCCTCCGGGGATCTCTACCTGGAGGTGGAGTTCAAGCCCCATCCACTGTTCCGGGTGGACGGGCGGGATCTCTACGTCGATCTTCCGGTGACGCCCTGGGAGGCCGCTCTGGGTGCAAAGGTCAAGCTGCCCACCCCCGCCGGTGTGATTGACCTGAGCATCCCGACCGGTTCCAGCGGTGGCCGCAAGCTGCGTCTCAAGGGGCGTGGTATTCCCGCGGCCACCCCGGGCGACCTGTACGCCATCCTGCAGATCGCACTGCCGCCCGCTGACAGCGAGAAGGCGAACGCACTCTATCGTAAAATGGAACAGGAGCTGGCCTTTAATCCACGGGCCGGGTTGGGGGTATAGATGAGATCGGAGAGTGAAGGCATCAGCGGCCTGCTGCTGGACGAACGCTGTTCACTGACCCTGGGCGAACTGAGCCGGGCCTGCCGTGTGCATGCCGAGTGGGTCATCGAGCTGGTGGAACAGGGGATCATCGAGCCCAGTGGCGGGGGCGCGCGCCAGTGGCGTTTCAGCGGTACCTGCCTGGGGCGGGTGATGCAGGTGCAGCGATTGCAGCGGGACCTGGGAGTCAACCTTGCGGGAGCCGCACTGGCCCTGGACCTTCTGGAGGAGGTGCGAACCCTGAGACGCCGACTTTCTGTTTTCGAACAGGAGTAGCGACCAGGACAACAGTCGAGGGGTGACGGCCGCTGGCGCCGCCGTGCAATCGGCACGCGGTTCGTCTATCCTTGCGGCAAAACGGCGAACAACGGCTGCTTCATGTCCCCAACCATCCTGATCCTGCTGAGCGGTCTCGGCGTGCTGCTCGTCGGCATGGGGCTGCTCGGCACCCTGCTCGGTGTACGGGCGACACTGGCTTCGTTCAGCAATATAGAGACCGGCCTGATCATGGCCGGCTACTACGCCGGCTACGTGGTCGGTACCCTGCTGGCGCCACGCCTGATTCGCAATGTCGGCCATATCCGCTGTTTTTCCGCCTTCGCTGCACTCGGTGCCGCCTCCAGTCTCGCCTTCGGCCTGATGGTGGATCCCTGGGTCTGGCTGGTGCTGCGGATCATCAGCGGCCTCTGCGTGGTCGGCCTCTACATGGTGGTGGAGAGCTGGCTCAACGAGCAGATTGCGGGACCGTCCCGGGGTCGTGTCTTCTCCTTCTACATGATGAGTACCCTGGTCGCCCTGGGTGCTGGCCAGTTCCTGCTGCTGTTCGGGGACACTTCCGAACTGACCCTGTTTGCCCTGGCGGCGATCCTGATCTCCCTCGGCGTGGTGCCGGTGGCGCTGGCCCGGGTCCATGAGCCACGAATCGAGAAGGGGGAGTCTCCCCATTTCTGGCAGCTGATGCAGGCGGCGCCCCTGGGTACCGTGGGTGCCCTTTTCGCCGGCCTGGTCAACGGCTCTTTCTGGGGCATGACGCCGGTGTTTGGCCAGCGCCTGGCACTGGGGCTGGATCAGATCGCGATCCTGATGAGCGCCACCATTCTCGGTGGTGCTTTGCTGCAGTGGCCGATCGGTCACCTCTCTGATCGCTATGACCGTCGCAACATCCTGATCATCGTCAGCTTCGCCACTGCAATCGTGGCAGCGGTCTCCGCCTTCATCGTGTTGCGCAGCATGCCCGGATTGATGCCCTCGGCCTTTGTCTACGGGGGCCTGATGTTCTCCCTCTACGGCATCAGCGTGGCCCATACTTACGACCACATCGAGCCGGGCCAAGCGCTGGAGGCAACCCGTGGCCTGATTCTGATCTACGGCCTGGGCGCCTTCAGCGGGCCACTGTTGGCCGGCGTGGCGATGGACAGCATCGGCCCGGTCGGACTGCCGGTGGTGGCTGCCACCACAGCCGCACTGCTGGCCCTGTTCGGCCTCTACCGGGTGACCCGTCGCGCCTCGCCGCCATTGGACGAACAGACCGAGTTCGTGCCCATGGTGCGTACCTCGCCGATGGCGATGGAGATGCACCCCGACGTGGACATGGAACCGGAGCTGGATCTTCAGCAGCCGAAGGAGAGTTGAAGGTACAGGCGTCAGTGGACGCAGGTGGACAAGCCAGGCCCGCGCAACAATGGGTGCCGCAATATCCTCACCCTTGGCTCATCTGCTGATCCGATGGGTTTCGCTGCGCTCTACCCATCCTACTTCGTACGCGCGACCAAACCATGGCGAGTAGCGGGTGGGATGGGTTTCGCTGCGCTCTACCCATCCTACTTCGTGCACGCGACCAGGCCATGGCGAGTAGCGGGTGGGATGGGTTTCGCTGCGCTCTACCCATCCTACTTCGTGCGCGCGATCAAGCCATGGCGAGGAGCGGGTGGGATGGGTTTCGCTGCGCTCTA
>JAPHTA010000041.1 GCA_026196475.1 Sedimenticola sp. | reverse complement strand
GCGTCAGCATCCTGGTCGGCGGCAAGCGTACCCTGAAGATCGGTGACCTGATGGGTACCGTCATTGTTCCCTTCCACAAGCTGGAGAGCGACGAGGACTACGAGTGGCTGGAGGAACTGAGTACCGACATCCTCGACTTCTTCGCCGAGAACGCCCTGGAGCACGAGCGTACCGGCGAGATGATCGAGCGGATCGGCCTGATCAACTTCCTTGAGGGACTGGGCCTGGAGATCGAGCCGGAGATGATCTCCCAACCGCGCACCAACCCCTACGTACGAACCGACGACTGGGACGAGCAGGCGGAAAAATGGAGAGAGCGTAAAGCTCAGCAGGCGGTCTGACGCAACCCGGTGGTACCCGGCAACGCCGGGTGCCACCCTGTTTCAATCCCGCTGCGATCGCCGCACCTGCAGTTGCCTGCCTTCCAGGTGGGCGGTCACCAGCATCATCAGCTTGAACAGGTTCTGCAGACGCAGCCCCAGGTCCACACCACTTCCCCCCTGCTTCAGCTTTTGCAGGATCGCCACCCGCTCGTAGACCTTGCAGATCAGCTGTTCGCTGCTCCACCCATGGTAGCGCTCAAACGCCGGCACACCGTCGCAGGTGGAACGGGTCAGGCGTTGTCGCTGCAGCGAATCAAACCGGAAGCCACTCTCCAGGGCGCTTCTGAACTGCCGGTCCTCCAGGCCATCAATCAGGACTTCCGGGGTAACCTGCCCGGCCAACCCCTCACGCAGGAAGGCGAGGTTTCGCTTCAGCTCCTGCAGCAGGCTGTTTTTCGAGGAGCGGCGGGCGACATGGCGGGCATACTCGCGATCGAAGACGGTGTAAAGATCCCGGATCAGGCTCATCTTTTCTCCCCCGGCCGGTGAGGAGCCATCATGTCAGCAGGTAGTCCAGCAACAGGCCGAAGAATATCACCATGCCGACACAGTTATTGTTGAGAAAGGCACTGAAACTGCCGCCCGGGTCCCGCTCCCGGATCAGGTATTGCTGGCGGACAAACAGCAGGGCGGCCAACGCCAGCCCCAGGTGGTAGGGCAGCCCCAGGCCCGCCAGCTGACCGGCAAGCAGCAGCAGGCCGACCATCAGCAGCTGCAGCACTCCGATGATCAACCGGTCATTCTCGCCAAACAGGATTGCAGTGGACTTGACCCCGATGCGCAGGTCATCCTCCCGGTCCACCATGGCGTACTCGGTATCGTAGACCAGGGCCCATACTACAGCCGCCAGGTAGAGGATCCAGGCGATTGTCGGCAGGCTGCCGGTCAGCGCCATGTAGGCCATCGGGATGGCCCAGCCGAAGGCCATCCCCAGGACCAGCTGGGGCAGGTGGGTATAACGTTTCATAAAGGGATATAGCGACGCCAGAAACAGGGCCACCACCGACATCAGCACCGTCTCCCAGCTCAGCAGCAGCACCAGACCGAAGGCGGTCAGCGACAGCAGCACGAAGATCCATACCGCCTCCCGGGGCGATACCAGCCCGGTGGCCAGTGGCCGGTTGCAGGTGCGCTTGACGTGACCGTCGATATGGCGGTCGGCATAGTCATTGATGGCGCAGCCGGCGGAGCGCATCAGGGCCACGCCGAGAATGAAGATCAGCACCACCTGCCAGCGCGGCGACCCGTCCCCGGCGAGCCACAGGGCCCACAACGCCGGCCACAGCAACAGCAGGATGCCGATCGGCTTGTCCAGGCGGATCAGGCGGATGTATCCCTCCAGCTGCTGGCGGCGGGTCCGTTTCATCGAGCCGGGATTGATCTTGATATCGGTCTGACTGCTCATAATCCTTTCACCGGTAGATCGGGTAGAAATATCTCGTTTACCAGCAACGGTTTCCCGGCCAGGTGGAACAGGGTACGACGACCCCAGATCGCCCCTACCCCCTGCACCTCGCCCAGCGCACGCCGAAACAGTCGGTGCCTGGGCTGCAGTCTGGCCACCTGGGTCACACCCCTGCGCAAATGGGGATCGGCAAACAGCACCTCGCCCAGCGGACGGCTCCCCAGCATGCCGAGCCGGCGCGCCCCGCCCTGCAGACTGCGCACCGGAATCAGGGTCCGCGCGTACACCCACGGCTTGCCATTGCAAATCAGCTGTACCTCGCGCAACAGGGCTATCCCACCCCGTCGCATGCCCAGCAGGCGGCGTTCGCTATCATAGGGACGGGCCCAGTCCTGGAGCAAGACCCGCACCCGGAAGTCACCCCCCGAGACCTGTTTCAGCCGGGCGGTGAGAGACCCCTCGTCCCTCAGCCAGGACTCGATTCCGGCAGGCAGATCGCGCTGACGCAACCGGTTCCATGGTGCCCAGTCCGGCTCCCGCCTACCCTGCAAACCTTTCAACATTCCCATCCGGTCCGGCCGACAAAAGCCCCTATTATTCCCGATTTTCCAGCCTGCTTCTCTCCCGCCACGGACGGGTTGGAGGATCAGGCGTTAATGTAGTGCTGCCGCTCACCCACCCAGCGCCTGACCAGCGGCGGCACCCGCTTCGGGTAGCGCTCCAGCATCAATTCGGCGGCCGCCTGTACCTCCTCCAGCAGTGGCTGGTCACGCAGCAAGTCGGCGATGCGAAACTGCATCTCACCGGTCTGCCGAACACCCAGGACCTCTCCCGGTCCGCGCAGTTCCAGGTCCTTCTGCGCGATCAGGAAGCCGTCGCTGCTTTCACGCATCACGCCGAGCCGCTGCTGGGCATTCTGCGACAGGGGAGGATGGTACATGAGTACACAGTGACTCTCTACCGATCCACGCCCGACCCGTCCTCGCAGCTGGTGCAGCTGGGCCAGCCCCAGGCGTTCCGGATTCTCGATAATCATCAGGCTGGCATTGGGCACATCGACCCCCACCTCGATCACCGTGGTGGCCACCAGCAGATCCAGCTCTCCCGCCTTGAACGCGGCCATCAACGCCTCCTTTTCCAACGCCTTGAGGCGCCCGTGCACCAGTCCCACCCGCAGCTCGGGTAGCGCCTCCTGCAGCAACCTCGCGGTCTCTTCCGCGGCCTGGCACTGCAGCGCCTCGGACTCCTCGATCAGGGTGCAGACCCAGTATGCCTGGCGTCCGGAGAGACAGGCCTTGCGCACCCGCTCCACCACGTCCTGGCGACGGCTGTCCGGTATCACCACGGTGGCTACCGGGGTGCGTCCCGGAGGCAACTGGTCGATCAGCGACAGGTCCAGGTCGGCGTAGGCAGTCATGGCCAGGGTGCGCGGAATCGGGGTGGCGGTCATGATCAGCTGGTGCGGCCGCCGCTCTTCACCCGCCTTGTCACGCAGGGCCATGCGCTGGTGTACGCCGAAGCGGTGCTGCTCGTCGATAATCACCAGCCCCAGGCGCTGAAACACCACGTCCTGCTGAAACAGGGCATGGGTACCCACCACCAGCGGCAGCTGGCCATTCTGCAACAGCTGCAGCAGCTGTTCGCGCTGACGCCCCTTGTGCCGGCCGGTGAGCCACCCTATTTCCAGGCCCAGTGGCTCGAACCACTGCCGGAACAGCCGCAGGTGCTGCTCTGCCAGAAGCTCGGTCGGCGCCATCAATGCCACCTGGCACCCCGCCGCAACCGACTGCAGCGCCGCCAGTGCCGCGACCACCGTCTTGCCGGACCCCACGTCTCCCTGCACCAGGCGCATCATCGGGTGCTCCCGTGACAGGTCGCGGGCGATCTCGTCAAGCACCCGCTGCTGGGCAGGGGTAAGACGGAAAGGGAGTTGTTGCAGAAATTGATCCTGCAGCGCGCTGTCGGGGGCCAGGGCTTGCGCCCGCTGGCGACGCTGCTGCTGACGGGTGGCACGCAGGCTGAGCTGGTGCGCCAGCAACTCCTCGAACGCAAGCCGCTGCTGGGCAGGATGCCGCCCCTCCAGCAACTGGGCCTGGGGGGCATCCGCCGGCGGATGGTGCAGGTAGCGGATCGCCGCCGCCAGGTCCGGCAGGCGAAAACGCTGCAGCAGCTCTTCCGGCAGCCACTCCGGCAGTGCATCGGAATCACGCTCCAGCAGCTCCAGGGCCCGTGCCGCCATACCGCGCCAGCTCAACTGGTGCATCCCCTCGGTGGTGGGATAGACCGGAGTCAGGGTCTCCTCCACGGCGGGCGACTCTTCACCCGACAGCAGTTGATACTCGGGGTGCACCAGCTCCGGGCCGGAAGGGCCGTTGCGTACCTCGCCGTAACAGCGCAGGCGGGCGCCGCGCACAAGGGAGGACTTCTGGGCATTGCTGAAGTGAAAAAAGCGCAGGGTCAGGGCCCCGCTGCCATCGGACAGTCGTACCAGCAGGGAGCGGCGGCGGCCGAAGCGGATATCGGCCAGCTCCACCTCCCCCTCCACAACGGCGCTGTCGCCCGGGCGCAAGGCGGCGATCGGCACCAGTCGCGTGCGATCCTGGTAGCGGAACGGCAGGTGGAACAGGATATCCTGCACCGTGCTGACCCCGATTCGGGCCAGCTTTTCGGCATTGCGTGGACCCACACCCTTGAGAGCGGTCACCGGCATGCTGTCCAGACCCGCTGTTGCGGTCTGTCTGTTCAAGACCTCCCCCTTGGGCATCCATACCCCTCTGATCGGAACGCTGGAAGCGCGTGGCGTGATAATATTACCAGATTCATCCCACTGGAAAACCTATAGAGAACAAACGGGGTTTATCATCATGTCCGTGCTGCTTGAATTTGCCATGTTTCCGACCGACCGGGGAGAGAGCGTAAGCGACCCGGTGAGCCAGGTCATCCGAATGATCCGGGACAGTGGCTGCGACTACCAGCTTACCCCCATGGGCACCATTATCGAGACCGAGACCCTGCCCCAGGCGCTGCAGCTGGTGGAGGCCGCCTACCAGGTGCTGGAACAGGCCGGCTGCCAGCGGGTCTACTCCTCGCTGAAGCTGGATATCCGGCCCGGCAAGTCAGGCCGCATGCAGGGCAAGGTGGCCTCGGTGCGGGAAAAGATCGGCGACGTGAACAGCTGAAGGGGAGGCGAAGCGGTGTTTTTCCAGGCAACGATCCAGGTCCCGACCGACGGCCGCGGTACCTACGAAATCAGTCGCCAGATCCAGGAACAGGTCAGGCTGTCCGGCATCGGACAGGGACTCTGCCACGTCTTCGTTCAACACACCAGCGCCTCGCTGATGCTGTGCGAGAATGCCGATCCGTTGGTGCGCAGGGACCTGGAGGCGTTCATGCAGCGCATCGCCCCCGACTCCGGTCGCGACTACGAGCACAGCATGGAGGGACCGGACGACATGCCGGCCCACATCCGCTCGGTACTCACCAACATGGACCTGACGGTCCCGGTAAGCGGGGGGCGTTGCGCCCTGGGTACCTGGCAGGGGATCTACCTGTGGGAGCACCGCCATTCAGGCCACCGCCGCCAGGTGATGATCACCATCCAGGGACAGTAGGCCGGGTGAAATATCCGGGCGAGCAGCCTGTCGGACTCGACCGTTCGCAGCGAGAGGAAGCCGGTTTAAACCAGATTTTTTTGATCTTTCGAAGCAATTAGTGAACCTAGGGCCTGTTAACACTAATTTGATTGCCGGCGTTGCGGCTAAAAATGTGCCAATCAAGGCGCGCCAAGCGTGCTTTGGTGGCCCCAAAGGAGCGCG
>JAPHTA010000119.1 GCA_026196475.1 Sedimenticola sp. | reverse complement strand
CTGCTGTCCCACAAACTCCCTCTCCCTCAGGGAGACGACTACAGGGATGTAGTCGGTTGGCCGCGTCGGGAACATGCGGCCCAGGGTTGGGGTGAGGGGGTAATAAGAGTTAACTTACTGATTATTAATATTCCCTCATCCTGTCGTTCATGGTCCACATCCCTGTGGACCACCCTTCGGGTGCCAGGGCATGCAAATCGGCTCTCCTGCCGATTTGTCTCCCGGAGGAACCTCGGTGCCGCTTGACGGTAGAGGGGACGCACTCACTGGTTTTCTATGTCACATTGCCTGACTGTGAACTATATTTTCAAATTTAATCAGTAAGTTATAAACAACCAAAGTGTTTCTTAATGAGCCAGCAGTGAAACGTGATTATTGAAATACAGGGGTTCTTTGGCCTTGCTGTCCGGGTGGCAATGTCTGGGCTATCATCCAGAACTTTCCCTATCCCTTTAAAGTGGCGTCGCCATGGTGGGCGGCCAAGGCCTTCTGGCATGCTGACACTGGATGCGGGTGAGAGGGCCTGAGTCTGCCAGCGACTGGGCGATAACAATAAACAGGGAGTACCCATGCACGCCGCTACACTGATGATAATCATTCTATGCGCCGGACTCGCCAGCCAATGGCTGGCCTGGCAGATTCGCCTTCCGGCGATTGTGGTCCTGATCGCTTCGGGCCTGTTGCTGGGGCCGGTGAGCGGCATCATCGAGCTGGGGTTATCCCAGACAGAGTTGACCGAACTGATCGGCCTGGGTGTTGCCATCATCCTGTTTGAAGGCGGCATGGACCTGAAGCTTGGCGAAATCCGGCGGGTCGGTCACGGTGTCGGCCGACTGACCATCCTGGGTCCGCCGCTGGCCTGGTTGTTTGGCGCCCTGGCGGCCCACTATATAGTCGGGCTGAGCTGGCCGGTCGCCTGGGTGCTGGGGGCGATTCTGGTGGTCACCGGCCCAACCGTCATTCTGCCCCTACTACGCCAGGCGCGCCTGAACAAGGAGTCTGCGTCATTGCTGAAATGGGAGGGGATTGTCAACGACCCGCTCGGCGTTTTGCTGGCGGTTTTGACCTTTCAGTATTTCACTAACGCCGGCAGCGGTTGGCAACAGACCGTCGCAGGTCTGGGGATGGCGATCCTTGCCGCCTTCGTCTTAGGTGGCCTGGGAGGCTGGATCACCGGCTGGCTCTATCGCCGTGGCTCCTTACCCGCCCACCTGAAACCCCCGGCACTGATGGTCCTTGTTCTGGCGGCCTACTGGGTCAGCAATCTGGTACAGCATGAGGCTGGATTGCTCACCGTCACGGTGATGGGTCTGGTCATCGGCAACATGAAACTGGTTGAACGCCAGTCACTGCGCCATTTCAAGGAAAATCTTACCATCGTGCTGTTGGCGGTACTTTTCATTGTCATTCCCTCCCAACTCAAGGTGGAACAGCTGGAACTGCTGGACTGGCGGGTGGCGGCCTTTGTCCTGACCGTCCTGCTGCTGGTGCGTCCGCTGGCCATCTACCTGGCAACGCTGGGCGCACCCATGCGAGGGAAGGACAAGCTGCTGCTGGCGTGGATTGCGCCACGCGGCATCGTCGCGGCGGCCACGGCGGGGGTCTTCGGTCCAGCGCTGGTCGCAGCCGGTTACCCGGATGCAGCGGCGCTGCTGCCCATCGTCTTTCTGATCATTATTGTGACCGTGCTGGCGCACGGCCTCACTCTGGGGCCGCTGGCGCGGAAAATGTCCCTGGCGGCGGAAGAGGAAAACGGGCTGCTAATCGTCGGCGCCTCTCCCTGGACACAGGCGCTGGCGCAAGCCCTGAAAAACCTGGATGTCGATGTCGTGGTGGTCGATGGCTCTTATCAGCGCCTGAAACCGATCCGTATGGCTGGGATCAAGGTCTATTATGGCGAAATCCTTTCTGAACATGCGGAGCATGAACTGGAGGACGAACATCTGAGCTTTCTGCTGTGCGCAACCGACAATCCTTACTACAACGCCCTGGCCTGCAAGGCACAGGGGCATGAGTTCGGTCACCATCGCACCTTCCAGCTGGCGCCCCACCGGGAGGCCGGCCATGAGCAAAAACGCCTGACCTTACAGCAGCGCGGCTATTTTGCCTTTGAACCGCCAATGGATTTTTACACCTTGCAGCAACGCCTGCGCGACGGCTGGACAGTGCAGTCAAGCCGCCTGAGCAAGGATTTTGATCTTGATCGACTGAAAAGCAAGCTGGGTGAACCTGGCGATGACTGGGTATTGCTCGGCGGCCTGTCCCCACAGGGAAAACTGCAGATTTATTCCAGTGAGCAAGGTTTCAAGCCCACGACTGGCTGGACGTTGCTCTATTATTCTCCCGAGATTGAGGAAGGCGCTTAAACCTGGGTTCCCCAGCTGACCGCTTCGACAAGGCGTTACGCGACTGGCTGTTCACTGACAAGAAGCTCGACCACTGATGCTGCCACTGGTGTGGCCGCTGTGATGGTAAGGAGAAAGCCGCGCATTAGTTCAGAGACTGTGCCGCTTTCAAGCGCTACACTGATGCCAACGCAACACCAAGGATACGCATGACAAACGATCAATGGGCCATTCTGGCCATACTCGCAGCCACGGTTACCATGTTTTTGTGGGGGCGCTGGCGCCACGACATGGTGGCAGCCGGTGCGCTGCTCGCGTGCGTACTCGCCGGACTTATCGTGCCCGCCGAGGCATTCTCGGGCTTTGGCCATCCGGCGGTGATCACCGTGGCCTGCGTGCTGGTGCTGAGTCGTGGTCTGCAAAACTCGGGCGCGGTCGACGCCTTGACGCGCACCTTGCTGCCCGCTAAGGCGGGTCGCCTGGTCAGTCTTGCCGCACTGATGGGGCTGGGCGCCTTGTTGTCCGGCTTCATGAACAACGTAGGTGCCATGGCGCTGCTGATGCCGGTGGCCATTACCCTCTCGCAGCGCCTCGATCTCACGCCGGGACAGGTGCTCATGCCGCTGGCCTTCGGCACGATTCTCGGCGGCATGACCACGCTGATCGGCACACCGCCCAACCTGATCGTGTCCGGCTTCCGCGTTGAAGCGGGCATGGGCAGTTTTTCGATGTTCGATTTCACACCCATCGGTCTGGTCGTTGCACTGGCAGGGGTGTTGTTCGTCGCGCTGGTCGGCTGGCGCCTCGTCCCGGCGCGCAAGCAATCGGGTGTCGAAGGATTCGAATCCGGCGCCTACATCACCGAAGTGAGGGTGCAGGAAGGCAGCAAGGCCGAGGGCATGAGCCTGCGCGAAATTGAAGCCGAGCTGGCTGATGTCGACGCGCAGATCATCGGCATCGTCCAGCAAGAGATCAGGATCATCGCAGCCAACCTGGGGCGCCGGGTTCATGCAGGCGACATTCTGATGATCGAGGCGGAGGCTGACTCCCTGACCGATGTGCTGTCCATACTGGGACTGAAACTGGAAGAGTCGGTCGAGTCGGAAGAGAGTGCTTCCACCGATGCGCCAAAAACGAAAGACGCAAAGCGTGGCGCGGACCAACAGGCATCCGGAGATGCGGAAACCGCTGAGGAGTCCGAGGACGAAACCGATACGCCGACAGAATCCGGCGATGTGGTCCTGATGGAGCTTGCCGTGCTGCCCAGCTCATCGCTCTCACGCCGCTCGGCAAGCGACATCCTGTTGCGAACGCGTTACGGGATCAATTTGCTTGCGCTGTCCCGCGAAGGCAACCGCTCGATGAAGCGCCTGCGCTCCATTGCCATTCAATCCGGCGACCTGCTGTTGATGCAGGGGCCACCGGAGTCGATTGCTGAGTTCGCGGCCGACAACGCCTGCGTGCCACTTGCGCAGCGGGAGTTTCGCATTCCCGACAAGCGCAAGATATGGGAAGCGAGCCTGATCATGCTCTTTGCCATTAGTGGCGCCGCATTCGGGCTGTTGCCGGCGGCCATATCGTTTGCGATCGGCGTACTTGCATCGATGGCGTTGCGTACTGTGCCGCCGCGACAGGTATATGAGGCGATCGACGGGCCTGTCATCGTGTTGCTGGGCGCGCTGATCCCGGTTGCGGGCGCCATGGAAGCCACCGGCACGGCTGATATCATCGCCCGCTTCATGATCGAGAACATGGCACAAGGCCACGCCATCGTCGGACTGGTGTTGATCCTCGTGGTCACGATGTTCCTGTCGGACCTGATGAACAACGCCGCCACAGCCGCGGTGATGTGCCCCATCGCTATCGGCACCGCCTCTACACTCGGCGTGAACCCCGATTCTTTCCTGATGGCGGTGGCGATCGGCGCCTCCTGTGCGTTCCTGACACCGATCGGGCATCAGAACAACACACTGATACTGGGTCCCGGCGGTTTCCGCTTTGGGGACTACTGGAAGCTCGGGGTACCGCTGGAACTTATCGTGGTTGCCGTTTCGGTGCCGATGCTGCTGATTGTCTGGCCGCTGTGAGTTTAAGCCATGTTCCCATACGGCGAAGTCGACTATCAAGCGACAGGGTTTTCCCATTCTGTCGACGATAGAGTTTCACCAGGAGCTGGCGCTGACCAGAAGACGGACTGGTTCATAGGCTCGGATGTCAGTGGATGGAACTGGGACAAGAACCCGAACAGCCACGACGCCATCGTGATTCTCGACGACAACCATGAGACCGTCGGTACTCCGTGGCGCGGCAACCTGCACGAGTGCATCAAGAGCTTGTGTCAGATTTGGTCTGAACTACTCCAGTCTATACTTGCCGTGCGTGTGCGCTTATCCGGCAGTGATAAGGTCGTTTCGGGTAGTGTGGTAGGGGCTTTCGATTTCAGTCGCCATATCCCAACTTCGGAGACACATACAACACTCTACCAGGACATTGAGCGTTTCCGCCTCTTCTCCGACGGTTTTCTTGCCTGGCACCCACCGGATCCAACGATTTCAGGGGTTGTATGTTACGCCATGCTTCCCACCGGCGTTCATCCATCGCGGGGTATTGGGATTGATCCTGATTCGCCCGACCAACATGTCCTGTTCCATACCTACCGCGTCATGTCCAAGGCAGACCGTAAGGTCCTTTTTGATCCGATACTCGAACAATCCGAATGGAGAGGGCCGCCACTCCGGCAGTGCAAACGAGTCGCCTCCCATTTTTAAATCAATTCACTACTGTCCCACAAACTCCCTCTCCCTCAGGGAGAGGGTTGGGGTGAGGGGATCAAATGAAAGTAAGTTGCTGTTTTGTAAACCCCCTCATCCTGTCGTTCATGGTCCACATCCCTGTGGACCACCCTTCGGGTGCCAAGGCATGCAAATCGGCTCTCCTGCCGAT
>JAPHTA010000079.1 GCA_026196475.1 Sedimenticola sp. | reverse complement strand
GAGCGCGGACCGTTTTCGGTGGCGGTGGGTGGCAGCTTCTGCGCCAACAACGGTGAACTGCTAAGGGAGGCGGCACTGCAGGGGGTGGGGATCGTGGCCCTGCCTCGCTTCATGGTTGCGGAGGCGCTTGGCGGTGCCCGTCTGCAGCCCCTGCTGTCCCGCTACAGCAGCACCCCGCTGGCGCTGCAGGCGGTACGGCCTTCGCGCGCTTTCACGCCGGCCCGGGTGCGCCTCTTTATCGAGTTTCTGCAGCAGGCGTTCAGCGACTGGAAATAGATTTCGCCATGCCACATGATGAGGCCAACTGACAATCCAGGAGGGGGTATGGGCATCGGCTCGCTGTTCAGATCACTTTTTTCCGGCCGTCGCTCTGAAGAGGAGGCCGCCTCGTTGCCCGCGGAGCACTACAAGGGCTTCGAGATCAGCGCCGACCCGATGCCGGACGGGGGCCAGTTCCGGGTGCGGGGCTGGATCCGTCGCGATGGACAGAGCCATCGCTTCATCCGTGCCGATCTGTTGCCGACCCGGGAGTTGTGCGCGCTGGAGGTTCAGCGCAAGGCACGGATTCTGATCGACCAGCAGGGTGAGGAGCTGTTCGGGTGATGTGTCCCGGGACAAACGGACAGCAGGGGATTCCGGGCGGTGCCTGATCGGATTCCACCACGGGTCAAGCGGATAGGCCGCGGGCCGTTGCGTTTCTCGCCCGAGTGGCTGCTGATCTCCCTGCTGCTCACTGCCGCTATCCTGTTTGCGTTGCATGGACGGGTGCTGTGGCGACTGGACCAGGTGGTCTACGACCTGCATCTGAAACTCTGGTCCCGTCCGCCGTCACCGGACCTGGTGATCGTGGCGATCGACACGGAGAGCCTGAGCCAACTGGGGCGCTGGCCCTGGAAACGGTCGCGTCATGCCGATCTGATCGATACCCTTACCGCCGCCGGTGCGCGGGCGATCTTCATGGATATCCTGTTCGTGGAAGCGGACCGGGAGAGTCCGGATGATGATCGCCGGCTGGCGCAGGCAGTTGCCGACAGCGGGCGCGTGTTTCTGCCGGTGATCATTGAGACCCTGAATGGCCGCCTGGTGGAGACCCTGCCACTGCCCGGCCTGGTCGAGCATGCGGCCGGGCTGGGACATGTGGATATTGACCTGGATCCGGATGGCATTGCGCGAAGGGTCTACCTGAGGGAGGGGGTGGGCTCGGCTCACTGGCCAAGCATCGGCGTCGCCATTCTGGAGAAACTGGAGCCGGAGACGGTGGCGCAACTGCCAGGCCTTCGCAACCCCTCTCCCTCTGCTGCCGGCGCCGGAGTGATCGTGCGTGACAACCACATCCTGCTGCCGTTCGCCGGTGCTCCGGGACATTTCCCCCGGGTCTCCTACAGTGACGTGCTGCGGGGCCGGGTGCCGGCGGATCAGTTTCGCAATAAGATCGTGCTGGTGGGTGCCACCGCCCCGGGACTGGGTGACCTGCTACCGACCCCACTCTCCGGCTACAACCGGCCGATGTCAGGTGTTGAAATCAACGCCAACCTGATCGACGCCCTGAGGCAGGGTATCGTGATCCAGTCCCTGGCGACCCCGGCGCAGATCTGGCTGAGCGGACTGGTCCTGGTACTGACATTCCTTGCGTTTCCCCTCATCAAGCCGGGAAGGGCGCTACCGATGGTGGGCGTACTGCTGCTTGCCACCGTCCTGGCGAGCGGGCTGCTCCTGCACTGGGCGCAGCTCTGGTTTCCGCCCACCGCGATCCTACTCGGCCTGCTGCTCGGGTTTCCGCTCTGGAGCTGGCGCCGCCTGGTGCACAACGTGCACTATTTCGAACAGGAGCTGGAGCGGTTGCGGGAGGAGCCCCAGGTTTTCAGCGTCTCGAACGCGCCAATGGGGATCAGTGATGGCCTGGAGTTTCAGCGCAAGATGCTGCCTCTGTCCGGCTGGACACTGTTCGATGCCGACGGTGAGGTGATGGCGCAGGGGGGAGAGGCCCTGTCCCGGCCGGCGCCCCGTTCGCCCTCGCCTCTGGGGCAGTTCACCTGCGATGACGTCTCCTGGATCGTTATCCCCAGGGGAGATACCCAGTGGTTGCTCGGTGTCTCGGATGGTGGCCAGGGTGTACTGGGTGGCCGTTCACTGCAACTGCTGAGCGACTACGTGATGCAGTATGCGCTGACCTTTCGTCGCGAGCGGCGTGGCAATCTGGAACGGGTCGAGCGACAGGTACGCCGGGTACAGTCGGCGATCGCCGACCTGCGTTCCATGCGCAGGTTGCTCTCCGATATCCTGCGCCAGATGGTCGACGGGTTGATCGTGATCGACCTGGGTGGGCGCATCGTGCTGGCCAACGAGCAGGCGGCGCGATTCGTCGGTCTGGAGTCCGACCGGGATCTGCCGGGACGGGACATCCTGAGGCTGGCGGAGGGGCTGGAGGTAAGGGGTGATATCACGCCAGTGGACATCTTTAAACAGGTCTTGCTGGAGGAGGGGGCAACCTCCTTCGAGGGGCGGACGCGGCAGGGTGGAGAAGTACTGGTACAGGTCTCCCCCCTGTCGGCGGTGGATGCGCACTTCAGTGGTGCCATCATTATCCTTTCCGACATCACCCTGTTGAAGGAGAGTGAACGTCAGCGCAGCCAGACCCTGAACTTTCTCTCACACGATCTGCGCTCACCGCTAACCTCGATGATATCGATGCTGGAGATTCAGCGGGCCGGGGTTACCGACTACAGTCGCGATGAGCTTAGTGAACGAATAGAGGGCTATGCCAGGAAGGCGCTGGCGCTGGCCGACGATTTCCTGCGCCTGGCCCGGGCGGAAGCCATCGACAGTTCCGGTTTCTCGGAAGTCGACCTGGCCTCCCTGGCGCACAACGCGCTGGATGGTGTGTATGCCGAGGCGCGGGAGAAGTCGATCACGCTGGTCCGCCGGTTCGGGCCGGAAACGGCCTGGATACGGGGCGATGCCGGGCTGCTGGAGCGGGCCCTGATCAACCTGCTGGAGAACGCAATCCGATACAGCCCGCCGGGTTCCGAAGTGGTGTTGCGCCTGGATTGCTCCGGCGGCGTGGTCAACTGCCGGGTCATCGACCAGGGGCAGGGTATCGCGCCCCGGGACCAGGAGGTGATCTTCGCTCCGTTCCGGCAGATTCGCAGTGGCCCGATAAAGGGCGAGAAGGGGACCGGGCTGGGTCTCGCCTTCGTGCAGGTGGTGGCGAGGAAACATAGAGGCAGTATCACGGTCCAAAGCCAGGTCGATGCCGGTACCGAGTTCTGCCTCACCTTGCCCTTTGATGACGAGAGCGGGTCGCGTACTGAAGAAGGAGGTGAATCGCAGTGATAGAAAAGATAAAGCAGTTCTTCGAAACTCACCTGGCTCCCGAGTCCGACGGCATGGTGAGCGACCCCGAACACGCCCTGAAACTGGCGGTCACGGTGCTCCTGTTCGAGGTTGCCGAGTCTGACTTCAAACAGCTGCCGGAAGAGAAAGATGCGCTATTGCAGGCGGTGAGTCACTACTTCACTCTCGACCAGGGGGAGGCACAAGAGCTGTTGTCCATGGCCGAATCCGAGCATGCCGACTCCACCGACTACTACGAATTCACCCGCCTGATAAACCGGCACTACAGTCCCGGACAGAAGAGTCGCTTGATCGAGATGCTGTGGCAGATCGCCTTTGCTGACCAGTCTCTGCACCGCTACGAAGAGCACGTTATACGGCGCCTGTCGGAGCTGCTCCATGTGCCCCACTCGGTCTTCATCGCAGCCAAGCACCGGGCCGATAACCGTTCCGGGTGACATGTCCGTGTCCGGATGATACGGATTCCCGGCAGCACCGTACCTGCCGCTTTGGACTACTATAATTGAGACGGTCCGGTGATTGTCATACGGCCAGTAGTCGTGATCACAAGGAGAGAATGGAGATGAAAAAAGGTCTGTCTCAATCGTTGTTGGTAGCCTCCCTGCTGGGCAGTTCGCTACCTGCCTCGCTGGCAGCGGATAGCGTCCAGGGCGCTATCGATTTCAGGGAGTCGGTGATGACCACTTTCAAGTGGTACATGGGGCCGATGGGAGCAATGGCAAAGGACAAGATTCCGTTTGACGCGGCCCACTTCCGAAGTCGCGCAGAGGGGCTGGCCAATGCCACCCGGCTGGATGTATCAGAAGGTTTTCCGGAGGGTTCGATCGGGGAGAGCGAGGCGCGTCCGGAGATCTGGCAGGAGTGGGACGAGTTCGTTGCCGCCTACGAGGCGCTACGCAAGGAGGCAGAGAAGCTGCAGCAGGTGGCGGCAAGCGGCGACGAGACGGCGATGAAGGCGCAGTTCGCTGAGACCGGCAAGCAGTGTGGCGACTGCCACAAGAAGTTTCGCAAGAAGAAATAGCGGCGCTACCGGGGACGAAAAACCGGCCAGGGGGATAGCATGACGCAGCAGAAGACGCGAGCCCTGTTCCGGCCTTACAGGCTGGGTGAACTGACACTGGGCAACCGGGTGGTGATGGCGCCCCTGACCCGCAGCCGGGCCGGTGAGGGATTTGCCCCCACTCCCCTGATGGCAAAATACTACGCACAGCGTGCCAGTGCCGGGCTGATTATTGCCGAGGCGTCGCAGATCTCGCAGCAGGGGCAGGGCTACCAGGATACCCCGGGGATCTACAACTCCCGGCAGGTGGCCGGTTGGCGACAGGTTACCGATGCCGTGCACCGGCGGGGCGGGCATATATTCCTGCAGCTGTGGCACGTGGGGCGGGTGTCGCACCGGCAGTTGCAGCCGGAAGGTGGACAGCCGGTGGCCCCCTCCGCGATCCCGGCCGAGGCGCTGACCTTTGTCGATGGCGAATTCGTGGCCGCCAGCGAACCCCGGGCCCTGGCCCGGGAGGAGATCGGTGGCATCGTGGACGACTACCGCCAGGCCACCGCACGCGCCCTGGAGGCGGGCTTCGATGGGGTCGAGATCCATGCCGCCAACGGCTACCTGATCGATCAGTTCCTGCGTGACGGCAGCAACCGGCGTGATGACCGCTACGGCGGGTCGATCGACAATCGCTGCCGTTTTCTGCAGGAGGTGGTAGCCGCAGCCATTGCCGAGGCGGGTGCCGGACGGGTTGGTGTGCGGTTGTCGCCGGTAAGTCCCGCCAACGGGGTTTCCGACAGCGATAACCAGTCCCTGTTCGAACAGGTATACGATCGGCTGGAGGCACTGGCCCCTGTCTACCTGCACGTCATCGAGGGGGCCACCATGTCGTCCCGGGACTACGACCCGGCGTTCGATTTTAACGCCCTGCGCCGCCGTTTCAGCGGCACCTACATCGCCAACAACGGCTATAACCTGGAGTTGGCGCTACAGCTGACCGGGCAGGACCCGAAGGCCCTGGTGGCCTTCGGTCGTCCCTTCATCGCCAATCCCGACCTGGTGGCGCGGCTGCAGCAGGCCGCACCGCTGCAGCGTCTGGACAAGCGTACTCTTTACGGCGGTGGAGCCGCCGGCTACACCGACTATCCCCTGTTGAGCGATCCGGCGTAGGCCGGCTTCGACGCGTAACCAGGTCTACTTCATGCCGCTGATATAGTTGGCCAGGGCCTCGATCTCCAGCTCGGTGAGCTTGGAGGCGATGGAGTGCATCACCGCGTTGTCGTTGGTCCGGGCCCGCTTGTTGAAGTCCTGCAACTGGGATACCAGGTAGCGCTTGTGCTGGCCCGCCAGGCGGGGAAGGGCGTGGGTCCCCTTGCCCTCCTCGCCGTGGCAGCTCTTGCAGGCCGCCACGCCGGAGTAGGGATTGCCCCGGTGATAGAGGAAGTATCCCACGGCGGCAAACTCCTGGTCCCTGACAGCGTGTGCCTGGGGTGACCTGGCGGCGAAATAGTCGCCCAGTGCCTTCATCTCCGCTTCGGTCAGGTCGGCCGCCATCTCGTTCATGGTGCCCTGGCGGCGACCGGTCTTGAAGTCCATCAGCTGCTTGGCGATGTACTCGGCATGCTGGCCGGCCAGCCTGGGGTAGATGGCGCTGGAGCTTTCTCCATCCGCACCGTGGCACAGGTAACAGCGCTCGTTGACGATCTCCTCTGCCCGTTCGCTGGAAGCGGACACCAGGTACGGGATGCCGGCGAGGGCCAGGAAGATAAAAACCGGTAATTGACTCATATGGATACCCCCCACGGGTACTGCTTGTCTGTCTCCCATTAGATAGTGGCGGGACGGGTTTTGCAAAGCCCGTGAACAGCGGGTGGGCAGGCTGGAAAAGGCGCGGGGGTCAGTCCGTGATCTGCCGTTCCAGGTCGGCCAGGATCTCCTGTGCCCGTTCATCCCCGGCGGCGATCTGCAACTGCTCCTCTAGCATATCGCCCAGAATCTTCGGGGTGGTCAGCGGGTTGGCCAGCACCACCCGGAACACGGTGATGGTATCGTCGCCGAACTGCTGTGGCGACAGCCGGGTTCGGGAGACGAAGCTCCTGCCGGCCGCACGCTGGCTCTTCTGGATGCGCTTGGTCAGCTTGTCCAGGTGCCCGTTGATTGTGCTGCACCTTGTCGTGTCCGCCCGTTGCAGCGCCTGCTGGATGCGGGCCGGTACGTAACGGTAGGTGAGCAGGTTGAGTTCCGGCTCGGTCACCAGTTCGAACTCCGGGTGGGTTCCGATCATGCCGGCAAACTCCCTGGCCCGCTCGATCCCCTGGTCGATAAGCAGCTCGTAGCCCTTGCGACCGATGATGTTGAGCGCCGAATGGACCAGCATGGCGGTTCCCGGCCGGGAACCCTCCAGAGTGTGGCTACCCAGGTCCTTCGATCCCTTGCGCAGGATATACTCGGCGTGATGTTCAATACTGGAAGGGGAGGCCGGATTTCTGAACAGCACCATGCCGGCACCCATCGGCACGTAGAGCTGCTTGTGGGCGTCGATGGTGACTGAGTCGGCCCGTTCGATACCCTGCAACAGGTGGCGGTGGTTCGCGGAGAAGAGTGTCGGGCCGCCCCAGGCGGCATCAACATGGAAGTGGCACCCCTGCTCTTCGGCGATATCCGCCAGGCTGTTCAGCGGGTCCACGTTGCCGGTCTCGGTGGTACCGGCAATCCCCACCAGGCTGATGATGCGGCTATTCTCCCGTTTCAGCCGGCGCAGGGTCTGCTGCAGGGCGCCAAGGTCGATCCGGTTGCGGCCATCGGTGGGGATCGCACGTATAGCGTCACGTCCGATGCCGAGCAGATCGGCCGCCTTACCGAAGGAGTAGTGGCCCCGTTCTGAAATCAGGACCGCCACGTCGTTACAGTCGTAGTGCCTTAGCGCCCGGTGGAGACCTTCCCGGGCAATTCCCCGAAAACCGTCGCGGGCGGGGAACAGGTTGTTGCGCGCCACCCACAGGGCGGTGATGTTGGCCAGGGTACCACCGGAGCAGAAGGCTCCCAGGGCGCTGTCCCGGTTGTGCATCCACGTCTGGTAATAGGCATTGTCGTTGCCGAAGACCAGGGCGTGCAGCATTCCCAGCACCTGGCGCTCCATCGGCGTGAACGCCTTCGAGGTCTCGATCTTGACCAGGTTCTGGTTCAGCGCGGTCATGATGCGCGAAAGCGGCAGCATGAAGCTGGGCAGGGCAGAGGCCATGTGACCGACAAATCCGGGCGAGGCGGTGTGCACCGACTGGGCTACCAGGGTGTCCATCAGGAAGTCGGTGTAGTCGGAGACGAAGGTGGGTTGCTCCGGGATCTCTGGTGAGGAGAAGTCCTGTTCAATCACTGCCAGGTCCTGCTCGGTGGCGACGATACGGTCGCGCAGGAAGCCGCTCAGATTCTGCGAGATCTCCTGGTCGATCTGTCCCAGCGTGGAGTCGGGGGACTCCGGTACCGTGAAGATCCGGTACAGGTTGCTCAGGTTCGCGACAGCGTGTTTCTGGTCGCGCTCGGTAGCTCGGCTTTTCATGGGCTGGCACATTCCACTCAACGTAAGCGCAAGAATGTAGTGGGTGGAAGAGCTGATGTCGAGTGTTTTTTGCTGCTACGCACCATCGGGGTGAATATTAGCAAATGATGCAAAGTGCTGTATTTCATGAATAAAAATCAATAAAGTTGCGAATGAAATTATTCTGTCCCTGGTCCTGTCCGTGGGGGTCTGTTGGCCGCGCCATGAATCCCATGCCCGTGGCATGGGGCAAAGTGCAAACCCTGTCCGGATTGCACAACGAGTGGGGTGAATTGCGCTGACTGACAGACTGTAAATGTCCCATTTTCCTGCCTGGCATGGTCCACATCTCTTCGGAGCACCCTGCGGGTCAGTTGGCCCTGCCAGTTTTCAGGGCCCGAATTGCGGGAGCCGGGCAGGATGATGTGGGTTTGGGGGGCGATAATCGAGGCCCCGGGATTGCACGGAAAAAGAATAAAAGGTCATCTGATTGTGTCTTTCCATTCTGGTTGCTCCGGTGTCTTGCCCCACACTGGCGGCTGTAACATAATGCACTCATAAGCAGAGTTTATTGTTTGGTTTTAGTGAGAAAAAGCGGCCAGTTCTATCGCAGCAGATCGAAGCAGTTCTACCCCGCACGGCAACGTATCCGGTGCGGGCCACTTCTTGCGTTATTGAAATGGTTTACTACAGTCAGTCGATGCGGCACGGGGTGGCCCGGCCCGCATGGGAGACTGTTTTTTGGATGTGAATGCAAGGCGTCTGCCGGAAGTCGCAATTCGGGAGACGGTTCGCCGTTTATACAGGCAACGGGGTCGGCATGGCAGGTGCCGGGCACCCGGATTTGAGCACCCGGATTATTTGGTTAATTTGAGAAAACTTCCAGGAGATAGAATGGATATGGCGACCAGCGACCTCGCGTCCAACGTGGACCTCAGCCAGTACGGCATCGATAGCCCGGCGGAGATTGTATACAACCCTTCGTACGAGCTGTTGTTCGAGGAGGAGACGCATCCCGAACTGTCGGGTTACGAGCGCGGCGTGGTTACCGAGCTGGGTGCTGTGGCCGTGGATACCGGTGTGTTTACCGGTCGTTCGCCGAAGGACAAGTACATCGTGCGTGATGCTACCACCGAGGAGAATATGTGGTGGTCCCACCACGGCAAGAACGACAATAAGGCACTCAGCCAGGAGACCTGGAGTGAACTGAAGGCGCTGGTCACGCAGCAGCTCTCCAACAAGCGACTGTTCGTGGTGGATGCCTTCTGCGGTGCCAACGAGAATACCCGCCTCAGCGTGCGAATTGTCACCGAGGTGGCCTGGCAGGCGCACTTTGTGAAGAACATGTTCATACGTCCCAGCGAGGAGGAGCTGAAAAATTTCCAGCCCGACTTCGTGATTCTCAACGGGGCCAGGGTGACCAACCCGGATTGGCAGCGCCAGGGCCTCAACAGCGAGAACTTCGTCGCCTTCAACCTGACCGAGAAGATGCAGCTGATCGGTGGCACTTGGTACGGCGGTGAGATGAAGAAGGGTATGTTCGCGATGATGAACTACCTGTTGCCGCTGCGCGGTATCGCCTCCATGCACTGTTCCGCCAACGTGGGAGAAAAGGGTGACGTGGCGATCTTTTTTGGCCTCTCCGGCACCGGCAAGACCACCCTCTCCGCGGATCCGAAGCGGGCCCTGATCGGTGATGACGAGCACGGCTGGGATGATGACGGCATCTTCAACTTCGAGGGTGGCTGCTACGCCAAGACCATCAATCTGAGCGAGGAGAACGAGCCGGATATCTACCACGCCATCAGGCGTGATGCCCTGCTTGAGAACGTAACCGTCGATGACAACGGAAAGATCGACTTCAGCGACGGCTCGCGCACCGAGAATACCCGGGTCAGCTACCCGATCTACCATATCGAGAACATCGTCAAGCCGGTCTCCAAGGCGGGCCATGCAAAAAAGGTCATCTTCCTCACCGCCGACGCCTTCGGGGTACTGCCGCCGGTCTCGAAGTTGACCCCGGACCAGACCGAGTACCACTTCCTGTCCGGCTTTACTGCGAAGCTGGCCGGTACCGAACGCGGCATTACCGAGCCGACCCCGACCTTCTCCGCCTGTTTCGGTGCTGCCTTCCTGAAACTGCACCCGACACGCTATGCCAGGGAGCTGGTCAAGCGCATGCAGGCGGTGGGCGCCACCGCCTACCTGGTAAATACCGGCTGGAACGGCTCCGGCAAGCGGATCTCGATCAAGGATACCCGGGCCATCATCGACGCCATCCTGGATGGCTCGATCGAAAATGCATCGACCAAATCGATCCCCGTCTTCAACCTGCAGGTGCCGACCGAGCTGCCCGGTTGCGACAGCGCCATCCTGGATCCGCGTGATACCTATGGCGATCCAGCGGAGTGGGACCGCAAGGCGCAGGAGCTGGCTCACCTGTTCGCCGAGAACTTTGGTCAGTACACCGATACTGCCGAGGGCAAGCGCCTGGTGGCAGCCGGTCCGCAGATCGACTGAGCGTATCCAGAGGGGAGGATGGAAAACGCCCGTCCCGGTGACGGGCGTTTTCTATTGGCCCGGCAGCATCGCCCCCGGGCTGCGCAACACCCGGCGCCCGGAGGGGGTGTCGATCTCCGCCGCCAGGAACGGGACATGGTTGGTGAATAGAGGGTGGATCTGCACCAGGTCGCTAGCGCCGATCGATTCGAGGATAGAGATGAGCCATAAAGGGTAGGGGTGGTGGATGTGCAGCTGGTGCAGGCGGCAATCCAGGTCCGCCATCCGTTGTGCCGGATGAGTCTCCACCTGCCACTGCATCAGGTAGGGAAGCATGCCGCCGGCCAGCAACCGGCCATCCTCGGGAATGCCAAAGTACCAGTTCAACTCTCCACGACTGACCGCCTCCCGGCGGCCAAACGGCAGCGCCGCCTGTGCCAGTAAACGCTCGATGTCATCGCAGTTCACCACCCAGGTCAGAAGTGACGGCCGGACGTTGATGGAGGCCCTTACCAGCGGATCATCCAGACCGAACCAGCGCGGCTGCTCCGGCGGTGGCAGGGACGGGTTGACGGCGATCACTTCGAGAAACAGGTTGTCACCGAGTCGCATCAGGTGGTTGTGGGTGCCCATCCGGGGATGCTCACCACCCGCTGGAAGGGTGACCCCCAGCTGCTCCTCCACGTAGGCCACGCCCTGCTTCAGGTCCCTGGCGGCGATGACGAGATGATCGAGCTGTGTCGGCATGAGTGACTCCGTTTGTTGCGGGTTGATCTCCTGCTGTCATGTGGCAGGAAGATGACGGGTCAGGAACTGTTCCAATGTCTCCCGGTAGTGTGCACCGGTCTGCAGAAATCCGCTGTTGTGATCTCCCAACATGGGTAGAAACTGCCGCGGTTCCGGCGCCGCCCGGTAGACGGCCTGGCCGTGCCGGTAGGGGATGATTTCGTCCTGCGGACTGTGTGCCACCAGTACCGGGCTACGCGCCTGCGCCAGGTAGTCCCGGGTGGGATAGTGAAGGCGGGCCAGCCACCTGGCCGGCAGCCAGGGGTAGAGGTCGGCCGCCAGTTCCGGCACCGAGATGAAGGCGGACTCCAGGATCAGCACGGCGGGCTCCCTGCGCGCGGCCAGCCAGGCGGCTACCGAGGCGCCCAGGGAGCGGCCAAAGAGCACGATGCGCCGGGGCGACTCGCCGCGCTGTGTCACCAGGTAATCCCAGGCCGCCTCCGCATCATGGTAGGTGCCCGCCTCGTCCGGATGACCCTCGCTCTCTCCGTAGCCCCGGTAGTCGAACAGCAGCACGTTGAGCCTCAGGTCATGAAAGATCCGCAGCGAGTCCAGCCGGTGCGAAATATTGCCGGCGTTGCCGTGGAAGAAGAGCAGGGTGCCCCGGGACCGGGTCGCCGGCAGGTACCAGCCGTGCAGACGAACTCCGTCCCCGGTGGTGATGTGCAGCGCCTCGTAATCCAGTCCGATCTGTGCCGGGGTGGCAGCCAGCGTTCGGGACGGCAGGTAGAGCAGGGATGACTGGCCCAGGTAAACGGCGGCCACCAGCGTTGCGTAGAGGCCCGCCAGGACGAGGAGGAGTGTCAGCATGGAGCGGTATGTTCCTGTTCTCGACATAGGGGCAGGATAGACTATCGGGATCGACGGTGTGAGGTTTCAACCCGTGGCTGCCTCAGGTGCCCATCCAGTTCGCCAGCTGGACCAGGAGAAAAGCGCCGGAGCTGAGCAGTCCTGCCACGGGTAACCCGATCGGGTAACGGACGATATCCGGGGGTGGTTCACTGGACTTCCCGTCCCGCCAGCGGATTGTCAACAGCGAAAGATTGACCGAGAAGAAGACCACCAGCGTGATCAGGCTGGTGGCGGCTGCCAGAGTGGCGATCGGCAGCCACAGGGCGAAGGCCAGGATCAGCAGGGTGACCAGGAGGGTACTGAAGAGCGGCGTGTGGGTGACCGGGCTGACCCGGCAGAGCCGGGCCGGAAGCCACTCCTGCCGGCTCATGCCGTAGAGAATCCGGGTCGCCATCACCAGCATGATCAGGATGCCGTTGACGATGGCGGCGATGCTGACCAAGACGATGAACAGGGGCGAGCTGCCGACCGCGCTTTCATAGACCAGCGCCAGGGGGGCCGGGTTACCGGCCAGCTCCCCGGGCGGCACGGTGGCCACGCTGACCAGGGTGATGGCCAGGTAGAGCAGGGCCGAGATGAGCAGGGAGAGGATCACCGCCAGGGGCAGGTTGCGTGAAGGGTTGCGTACCTCCTCCCCCACGTTGACGATGTCCTCGAACCCGAGAAAGGCGAAGAAGGCGATGAAGGCGCCGGCGGCAACCTGCTGCCAGGCCGGACCGTCGGAGAGTTCCAATCCGCTGGCTACAAGATCCGGCAGCTCAGTGAGATTCTCCCCCGCCACCCAGACAATGAGCAGCAGGCCGCCGATCTCGACCAGGGTGGTGACCACCGCCAGCCAGGCCGACTCGCTGATGCCCCACGCCGCCACGGCACCCAGGATCAGCACCAGCAGGGTCATCGAGAGCGCCGGGTCCAAAGGCAGGATATAGTCGAGGTAACCGGAGAAGCCCCGCGCCAGGGTGGCCGAGGCGATGATTCCGACAGAGGCCATCAGCAGGCCGATGACGGTGGACCAGGCGCGTACTCCAAATGCCCGCTGAACGTAGACCGCCTCGCCGGCACTGACCGGAAAACGGGACGAGAGCTCGGCATAGGAGAAGGCGGAAAAGCCGGCGATCAGCGCCGCCAGCAGAAATGCCAGGGGTGTGAGATACCCGGCGTGCGCGGCCACCTCACCAATCAGCACGTAGATACCGGCACCGATGATGGTGCCCAGGCCATACAGGGTAACCACCGGAAGGGAGAGGGTGCGCTTCAGTTGGCTGTTGTCGGTGAGCATGAATCACCATCGGGGATTGACCGGGTGCCGCTACAGTCTAACCCGTCTGGCATCTCTCCGGCCAAGCGCATCAAGACGGAACAGAAAACACCGGTGCCGCGTTAGGCGTGCACCGGTGTTTGATGGCGGGGCGGCAGACCGCCGCCCGGGTTCCGCTCAGCGTTGGCCGTACTTCGCCTTGGCCTCCCGGCGGCGGGCGTGCAGCACCGGCTCGGTGTAGCCGCTGGGCTGCTCACAGCCCTTGAAGATCAGGTCGCAGGCGGCCTGGAAAGCGACGCCGTCGAAGTCGGGCGCCATGTTGCGGTAGTTGGGGTCGCCGGCGTTCTGCCGGTCCACCACCGCGGCCATCCGCTTCAGGGTCTCCATCACCTGCTCCTCGGAGCAGATGCCGTGGCGCAGCCAGTTGGCGATGTGCTGGCTGGAGATGCGCAGGGTGGCGCGATCCTCCATCAGGCCCACGTCGTTGATGTCCGGTACCTTGGAGCAGCCCACGCCCTGGTCGATCCAGCGCACCACGTAGCCGAGGATGCCCTGGCTGTTGTTGTCCAGCTCCTGCTGGATCTCCTCCGGGCTGTACTCCCGGTCGCCCTTGAGTGGAATGTCGAGAATAGCGTCCAGGCTGGCCAGCTTGCGCGAGGCGAGATCATTCTGGCGTGCCGCCACATTGACCCGGTGGTAGTGGATGGCGTGCAGGGTGGCGGCGGTGGGAGAGGGGACCCAGGCGGTGTTGGCACCGGCCATGGGGTGGGCGATCTTGCTCTCCAGCATGTTGGCCATCTGGTCCGGGATCGGCCACATCCCCTTGCCGATCTGGGCCCGGCCACGCAGGCCGCAGCGCAGACCGATATCCACGTTCCAGTCCTCGTAGGCCTTGATCCAGGGCAGCTGCTTCATCTCCTCCTTGCGTGCCACCGGTCCCGCCTCCATGCTGGTGTGGATCTCATCGCCGGTGCGGTCCAGGAAGCCTGTGTTGATGAACACCACCCGCTCCTTCGCTGCCTGGATGCAGGCCTTCAGGTTCACCGTGGTACGCCGCTCCTCGTCCATGATGCCTACCTTGATGGTGTTGCGGGCCAGGCCCAGGGCATCCTCGATACGGCTGAACAGCTCGCAGGTGAAGGCCACCTCTTCCGGGCCGTGCATCTTCGGCTTCACGATGTAGATACTGCCGCGACGGCTGTTGGAGTAACGGCCGTTGCCCTTCAGGTCGTGCAGGGCGACCAGGGCGGTGACCAT
>JAPHTA010000150.1 GCA_026196475.1 Sedimenticola sp. | reverse complement strand
GGCCTGTTCAGCCAGAAGGAGCTGGACCGGGCCGAGCCCTCCTCCATCACCACCCTGTCGGTGGGCGAGGTCAACTACCTCACTTCGAAGATCACGGTCGGCGAGTTGATGGTCAGAGAGGTGATCACCTGCTCTCCGGACACGCTGGTGGAGGATGCGGGGCAGCTGATCCGGGATCGCAAGATCGGCAACCTGCCGGTGATCGACAAGGGCGAACTGGTCGGCGTGATCAGTGAAACCGATATCCTGGACTTTTTCCTCGACATCATGGGCTGCGGCCTGGACGATACCACTCGCATCGCGGTCTGCCTGCCGAACAAGGCCCGCGCCCTGGGCGGCCTGCTGCACAAGATCAATGACGCAGGCGGCTATATCGCCACCGTGGTCTCCCCCGTCTCGCAGATGGGCAGCCCCAAGCGGGCAGCCATCGTGCGCTATATCGCAGACGATCCCGAGGCGCTGGACAAGCACCTGCGCGAGATCGGCTACGACCTGACCACCGAGGTGCTTCCTCACCGCAAATAGCCGGCAGTGCCATGGCCGGCAACCGGCCATGGCCTCCAGCGCTTATGATACAGCGCCTTGCGATCCACTGTGACGCGTTCCCGGCGGGCTGCTAGAATGGGGACCCCATTTGACAGCCAGCTACCCAAGCACCGTGCCAAGCAACCCCTTTCAACGACAACTCAAGGCCATTCTGGACGGTTTTCGCCAGGAACCCCCGAGCCGCACCCCGTCGCTGGTGGCCACCCTGTTTGGCGACGTGGTCGAATCCCACGACCGGGAGATCTGGCTGGGTAGTATCACCGCCCTGCTGGAACCACTGGGAGTGAATGAGCGGCTGGTACGCACTGCGGTTTACCGGTTAGCCAAGGACAACTTTGTCGAGAGCACCAGGATCGGGCGCCGAAGCTACTACCGGCTGACCGAGAGTGCACGACACAAGGTTCATCACTACGACAGGCTGATCTACTACCCCTCCGATACCCATTGGGACGGAGACTGGACGCTGGTATTTACCGGCACCAGGGGGATCAAAGCCAAGCAGCGCCTGCGCCTGCGCAAGGAGCTGACCTGGCTCGGCTACGGTATTATCGCCCCCAACGTGTACGGCCATCCCAACGCACCGATCAGTGCCACCCAGGCGATCCTGAGCAAGGCCGGTGTCACCGAGCAGGTGGTGGTCCTGCGCGCCAGCAACTACGATCCGATGTATGGATTGGGGACCAAGGAGATGGTGCGCCAGTGCTTCAACCTGGGCAAGCTGGAGAGAGAGTATGCCGCCTTTATCAAGCACTACCGGCCACTGGCCAGGAGCATGCGCAACCCGGAACACGTGGAACAGGCGGATCCCGAGCACTGTTTCATGCTGCGAATCATGTTGATTCACCACTACCGGCGGATCCTGTTGCGCGACCCGGAACTCCCCTCGGAACTGCTGCCGGACAACTGGCTGGGACAGCAGGCGCAGGACCTGTGCGCTGCCATCTACAAGCCATTGGAGAGCATCTCGGAAAGGCACATCCTGGCCAACTGCGAGAACCAGGCCGGCCCCTTTCGCCAGACCGCGCCTCGCTTCAGTAAACGGTTCGAGGCCTGGGACGAGTACGCCGTGGCGTAACCTGGCCGCCTACATCAGCCGGTCCGCCGAGGGTGTCTCGGGGGACTGCTGTTCGAAGAACCCCTCGGTATGAATCAGGGCCTCTTTGGCCCCCAACGACTTGGCCGCCTCGATACAGGCATCCACGAACCCGGGGCTGCCGGCGGCATAGATACTGTGTTCCGACAGGTCCGGAAACATCTCCGGCAAAATCGCCGGAATCCGCCCGTTCAGTCCCTCCCCCTTCTCCCGGGTCAGGGTGCGCACGAACTTGAAGTTACGATGCTTGGCCTGCCACAGGGCGAGTCGCCCGGTATCGTAGAGATCGTCACCGGTGGGTGCCGAGAAGATCACGGTCACCGGCTGCCGGTAACCGCGGCTCAGGGCCGCCTCGGCCAGGGCCATGATAGGCGCCAGGCCGGTACCGGCCGCCAGGCACAGGACCGGTGTCTCCGCCGCCGGATCACCGATAAAGGTGCCGTAGGGACCGGAGAGCTTGATCCGGTCGCCCACCTGTACGCTTTCGTGCACCCAGTTGCTGATGCCACCACCCTCGACCCGGGCGATCTGCAGGCTGATCTCGCCGTCGGGACGGGAGGCGTTGGCGATGGAGTAGGCACGTCCGGGTACCGCCCCGTCCGGGTGGTTGAGGATCACGTACTGACCCGGCCAGTAACGCATCGGCTTGCCCAGTGGTCGCAGGCGCAACTCGACGATCCGATGGGTGCGCTGCAGGCGCTCGACAACCACGAAGGAGATGTTCTCGCGCGGTGGAAACAGCTTTGGCTGGGCATCCTCGGTTCCCCACTCGATCTCCATGACATCGGACAGCGGCTTGGCCATGCACATCAGGCCGAACCCCTGCTCCCGCTCCTCTTCCGCCAGGGCCATGTCCAGAACCATACCCTGGTCGAACTCGCCGCTCCTGACCTTGATCTTGCACTCGCCACAGGCGCCGGCGCGACAGTTGTTGGGCAGCGCGTAACCGGCATTCTCCAGCGCCGCAAGAACGGTTTCGCCCTGCTGGCAGTCGACCTCGTGGCCGGAGGGGTAGAGTCGGATTTTCTTCATAGATCAGGTCACTCGGGTCACTCGGCGATAACAGCCGGGAGGGGCCTAACCCTCCCGGCCACGGGGAAAAGCTCAGAATATCGGAATGATCTCGTCGAGATCAACATCCAGCACTTCTTCACCCGTAATACCAACTTCAGGGATCGCAGGGAAAGGGATATCGTAACGGTCCAGGACGCCCTTCAGGTTGAGCATCGCCTTGCGCCAGTTCTCCAGCTTGGCCTCGGCAGTCGGGATACCGAAGCCGGCGCCCCGGGCAATCTCCTCGGCCTGGCGCTGCACCTCGATGAAGTCTTCCGGCAGATCCCAGAACTCCATAGGCGGCTCGTACAGCACCGCGGACAGGAACAGGTAACCCGCCCGTATCTGCTTGGTGATGGTGGACTTGTTCTCCTCCGCCAGCCCCGGGTAGTCACGCTCCATCAGGGCCATGCAGATTGCCATGTGGCGACCCTCGTCACGCCCGATATTGCGGAACGCCTCCTGGAACACCTCTTCCTCGCAACTCTTGGCCATCTGGTGGAAGATGGTGGCGGCGGCGATCTCGCCCATAAGGAATGAGCTGAAAAGCACCGCAAGGCTGTACTTGGGTACCGCCTTCTTGTAGCCGTTCCAGTAGCGGCCACCGTTGAAGTAGAGCCACTTGGTATTCCGCTGCAGCTTCTTGCCCAGCTCGGTTTTCGGGGTATAGGTGAGGGCATCCGGGTGATCCAGCAGCTTGGTGATGGCCAGGCCGCACATCTGCTCGTGGTTCTGTTCGTCCCGGGTCACGGAGAAGAAGCAGCGCCGTACCGGATCCTCCTCGTGGTCCTCGTAGGTCTTGATCATCGCCTCTGCGAAAACCGGCGGCGCTGAGGCGTCGAATACCGAGAGCAGGGTCCACCAGTAGGCAATCGACTCGCGCTCCTGTTTCCCTGCGGTCCGTAGTTGTTCATAATGTTACCGGGTTATAACACATATTTTACAGGCTTGGAGAGTAAACATGAGTGACTATCGGTTCCCGTACAAAGACGCATCT
>JAPHTA010000282.1 GCA_026196475.1 Sedimenticola sp. | reverse complement strand
ATCCTGGACGAGATCGAGGAGGTGCTGAAGATCCGCTGTGCACCTGTCACCTGGCCGATCGGCATGGGCAAGCGCCTGAAGGGGGTGTTCGATCTGCGCACCAACACCACCCACCTCTTCTCCGCCACCCACGGTGGCCGGATCAACGAGGGGGAGCTGATCGAGGGATTGGAGAACCCGCGCCTGGATGAGGTGCTGGGTGACATGGCGGAGGAGCTGCGGGAGGAGATCGAGCTGGTGCGCGGTGCCAGTCACGAACTCGACCTGGAGGCCTACCTGCGCGGCGAACTGACCCCGGTCTTCTTCGGTTCAGCCATTAACAACTTCGGCGTCAAGGAGTTGCTGGATGCCTTTGTCGAGTATGCGCCTGCACCGCGCCCGAGGGAGACCCGGCAGCGCCTGGTGGAACCGGCGGAGAGCAAGTTCACAGGCTTTATTTTCAAGATCCAGGCCAACATGGACCCGGCGCATCGGGACCGGATCGCGTTCATGCGGGTCTGCTCCGGCAGCTACCGGGCCGGCATGAAGATGCGCCACGTGCGGATCGGCAAGACGGTGCAGATCAGCAACGCCATCACCTTCCAGGCGGACGAACGCAAGCACGTGGAAGAGGCGTGGCCGGGTGACATTATCGGCCTGCACAACCACGGCACCATCCAGATCGGCGATACCTTTACCGAAGGCGAGGATCTCAAGTACGAGGGCATACCCTATTTCGCCCCGGAGCTGTTTCGTCGCGTGGTGCTGAAGGATCCCCTGCGCCTGAAGGCGCTGCAGAAGGGGGTGCTGCAGCTGTGCGAGGAGGGGGCGACCCAGGTTTTCCGGCCGCTCAAGAACAACGACATGATTCTGGGTGCGGTCGGCGTGTTGCAGTTCGAGGTGGCGGCACAGCGACTCAAGAACGAGTATGGCGTGGAGGCGATCGTGGAGGCGGCGCCGGTTGCAACGGCGCGCTGGGTGCAGTGTGACGACGCAAAGATGCTGGACAGGTTCCGCCAGCGGGCGCATGAGAACCTGGCCCTGGATGGTGACGATCAGCTGGTCTACCTGGCGCCGACCCGGGTCAACCTGTCGCTGGCGGAAGAGCGCTGGCCGGAGGTACGTTTTCTCTCGACCCGGGAGTTGTAAACATACGCTCTTCGGGACATCGAAAGGCGTTGGAACGACAGCCCTGCCGGCCACCCGTTAATGCCGCAAGCCCGATCGGGTATGATCGGCCACATTCAAGCAAGAGGAAGCAGTGATGGAGATAGAGGCAATCGTAAAACTGATCGAGTCCGGCATGCCCGGGTGTGAGGCCCGGGTGACCGGGGACGGCCGTCATTTCGAGGCGATCGTGATCAGCGAGGAGTTCGAGGGCAAGAGTCCGCTTCAGAAGCAACGCATGGTGATGGCCACGGTCAAGCCGCAACTGGAGAGTGATGAGCTGCATGCGCTCTCGATAAAGACCTACACCCGGGAGCAGTGGCAGGCCCTGCAGGGTTGAATGCTGTCCCGAAGAGATTTACCGGGACTCCAGCCAGGTTCCACCGGGTCAAGTTCCCGTTCCGCCAGCCGATAAGAGAGAATACATTGTAACCTCTGGATCGGGCTCCGCGAGGAGCGGGAGGCACGGTGATCATCTCTGAAACCCGTATTGCCCTGTCGGGCGATCACAGCTCGAAGAGCCGCAGCGAGGAGCACGAGCGCCTCCATCTGTGGCGCGATGGTGCCGCCGCCGAGGCGCCGGCCCAGGAGAGCCGCGACCGCGGACAGCCGCTTCTGCAACAGGCCCGGGGTCGGGCCATTCCACCTCCCGGCGTCACCCTCTCGCAGGAGGCACGGGCTTTGCAGCCGGTTCGCGCCGAGTTGGCGGAGCCGGAGCCGCTGGAGCCGGCGTCCGAACTGCAGGTCTCCCTGTTCAAACTGCTTGTGGAGCGGCTGACCGGCCGACCCATCGAGGTGGTGGATCCGGCGACCCTGCAACCGCAGGATGGTGGAGAGCAGGTGCCCGAAGATAGTGCTGCTGCTGCCGGACCTGAGCTTGAAGGCTGGGGTATGAGCTACGACTATTACGCCTCGCACTACGAGTCGGAACAGACCCGGTTCAGCGCGGTGGGCGAGGTGCGGACTTCGGATGGGCAGACGATCAGCATCAACCTGACGCTGAGCATGAGCCGGGAGTTTTTCAGTGAGCAGCGTGTCAGCCTGCGGGCCGGGGATGCCCTGAAGGACCCGCTGGTGGTCAATTTCAACGGCAGTGCGGCGGAGCTGACCCAGCGCGATTTCCACTTCGATATTGATGCCGACGGTCGACTCGACCAGATCGCCTTCGTCGGTGAGGGGAGCGGCCTGCTAGCCCTGGACCGGAACCGGGATGGCCACATTAACGACGGCAGCGAGCTGTTCGGTGCGATCAGCGGTGACGGCTTTGGCGAACTGGCGGGCTACGACGAAGACGACAATGGCTGGATCGACGAGGCCGACTCGATCTACGACCGGCTGCGGGTCTGGACCCGGGATGGGGCGGGTGAGGAGCGGTTGATGGCCCTGGGCAAGGCCGGTGTGGGCGCCATCTACCTGGGTAACCTGTCGACCCCATTCCAGCTCAAGGACGACGCAAACGAACTGCTGGGTCAGGTGCGCAGCAGTGGGCTTTACCTGGAGGAGTCGGGAGCAGCCGGTACCCTCCAGCAGATCGATCTTGTGGTCTAGCGGTCCGCCCTGTTACCCGTCACCACTGCACCAACAGGCGCAATGGTGACAGGCTGAACCTTCAGTCAACCAGTTTCCCGATCTTGACTTTCCACTCGGCGGGCCCGGTCTGGTGTACCGAGGTGCCTTTGCTGTCCACCGCCACGGTGACCGGCATGTCCTCCACCTCGAACTCGCGGATCGCCTCCATCCCCAGGTCCTCGAAGGCGACCATGCGGGAAGAGCGGATCGCCTTGGAAACCAGAAACGCGGCACCGCCGACGGCCATCAGGTAGACTGCGCGGTGGCGCTTTATGGAGTCGATCGCGGCGGGTCCCCGTTCGGCCTTGCCGACCATGCCGATCAGGCCGGTCTCGCCCAGCATCATGTCGGTAAACGGGTCCATGCGGGTGGAGGTGGTCGGCCCGGCCGGTCCCACCACTTCGTCGCCGACAGGATCCACCGGCCCGACGTAGTAGATGAAGCGGTTGTTGAAATCAACGCCCTCCGGTAGTGGCTCACCCCTGGCCAACATGTCCTGGATTCGCTTGTGTGCGGCGTCCCGGCCGGTCAGGAGCTTGCCTGAAAGAAGCAGGCTTTCGCCCGGTTTCCAGCTGGCAATCTCCTCCCGGGTGATCGTGTCGATATTCACCCGGCGCGCCTTGGCGCTGCCGGCGAGACTGATCTCTGGCCAGACGTCCGGGCTCGGCGGCTGCAGGTTGGCCGGACCGCTGCCGTCCAGGGTAAACTCCACGTGGCGGGTAGCGGCGCAGTTGGGGATCATCGCCACTGGCAGGGAGGCGGCGTGGGTCGGGTAGTCCAGGATCTTCACGTCCAGTACCGTGGTCAGGCCGCCCAGGCCCTGGGCGCCGATACCCAGCGCATTGACCTTCTCGAACAGTTCCAGGCGCAGCTCCTCGACCCGGTTCTGCGGCCCCCGCGCCATCAGCTCATGGATGTCGATATGCTCCATCAGGGACTCCTTGGCCAGCAGCATCGCCTTCTCGGCCGAGCCGCCGATGCCGATTCCCAGCATGCCCGGGGGGCACCAGCCGGCGCCCATGGTGGGGACCGTTTTCAGCACCCAGTCGACCAGGTCACCGGAGGGGTTGAGGACAGTGAATTTGCTCTTGTTCTCCGAGCCACCGCCCTTGGCTGCGAGGCCGATCTCCACCTTGTCACCCGGGACGATCCGCGTATGGATCACCGCCGGAGTGTTGTCCCGGGTGTTGAGCCGTTTTCCCGCCGGGTCGCTGACCACCGATGCGCGCAAGATGTTGTCCGGGTGGTTGTAGCCCTGGCGTACTCCCTCGTTGACCATCTCCTCCAGACTCATGCTGGCGTCCCACTTCACATCCATACCCACCTTCAGGATGGCGGTCACCATGCCGGTATCCTGGCAGATCGGGCGGTGTCCCTCAGCGCACATACGGGAGTTGACCAGGATCTGGGCCATGGCGTCCCGGGCCGCCGGCGACGCTTCCTTCTCCCAGGCCGCGGTCAGGGCCTGGATGTAGTCGGCGGGGTGGTAGTAGGAGATGTACTGCAGGGCGTCGGCAACGCTCTGGATCAGGTCGTCTTGCTTGATTGTGGTCATGTCGGGTCCCGGATCTCACTGTTTATGTGGGGCCGCATTATAACCGTATTTGATGACAGGCGTGAAAAAACAGATGAAGAAACCGGATGCCAATCCAATAAACTATCTGCGCAGTTCCCGGAGGCTGTTGATACCCTTCCGTCGTTGCGCCCGCAGAATGGCCAACTCCCTGTGGTAAATGGCCTTTTTTTCCTCGTCCTGTTCCTCGTCGGTCTTCTTTTGCAGTCGCTTCTCCTTCTCTTTCAACTGCTTGAGGATCTGCTTGATCTTGTCACGCTTCTCCAGCATTGCACGGCGGTCCAGGTCCAGGTAGTCGGCCAGTTTTCGCAACAGTTTTTTCCTTTTCATGAGGACGCCCCGGTTTCACTTTCCGATCCGGCAGGGGGTGGCAGCGGCTGCTCGGAGACGGCCTGCAACTCGCTTTCATCAAGTGACATGCCCCGCATCACCTGGGTGAGTTCCCTGGGGCCGGAGACGAACAGCGTCTGTGCGGCCTGGATCAGGTTCATGCCGATACTGTAGCTGTAATTACTGTCGTTCATCAGCGAGGTGCCGGACTCCGGCGTGATCCGGCGTCGTCGTATCAGTTCGGTCAGGCCCTGGTGGAACTGCTCGTGGCTCTCCCTGACCGCCAGCTTGAGGGCATCAAGCGAGAGGATCGAGGTATCGGTCTCCTCATGGATTCTAATCTCTTCAAGTTGCCGGAATATGACAGCCAGCCCACTGCGCAACCGGTCGTAGGCGTCACGCATGGGGCCGGAGTCCATGTTGACGTAACGGACCAGGTTTTTCTGCAGGTGCTTCATCGCCTTGATCGCCTCCACCATCTGCTGATTGGCTTCACGCAGGTGGTGCAGGTCGGCCGACTGCTCCAACTGCCAGCTGAAGTTGGTGCGGCTGATGAAGGCGACGATCTCGCTGTAGAGCCCCTTGATACTGCGCATATAGGCAGCGTCTATATCCAGGCGGGTGATCTTGCGCTGGCGGCTGGCTATCTGTTGCAGATCGGAATCGGAATAGACCTCGTGGCGACGGAATCCCAGTGCGTGAATCAGGATGCTCTGGGCATTGTTATAAACATGCAGCGACTCCTGCAAGACCGCCTTGGTGGCGGTTTCGGGAAAATGGATGGCCGATTCGGTAAGAAACTTCGGCTGGTCAATTTCCGGTTTCTTCTCCCTGATCAGCCGCTCAAGGAGATCTGCCAGTGGGCTGATCAACGGGGTCATGAAAAGAATCCCGAGCAGGTTGAACAGGGTGTGGAAAAGGGCCAGCTTCAGTGTGAAGTCGTCTTCCGCGATACCTGCGAGGGCGCTCAGGGTGTCCACGGTAACCAGAAGCTGTTGTAGAAAAACAATTGCCAGCAGACCGGTAACCAGGTTAAAGGCCAGGTGTGCCCCGGCGAGGCGGCGTCCCTTTTCATTGGCGCTGATGGAGCCGAGAATGGCGGTGATGGTGGTGCCCACGTTGGCGCCGATGGCGAGGGCGAGGGCGTTATCGTAGGTGATCTGCTGTGCAGCCAGCGCGGTGATGGTCAGCACCAGGGTGGCGTGGCTGGACTGCATGATAAAGGTGGCGAGTATGCCGATGCCGGTGTAGAGCAGCAGCCCGGAATAGCCGGAGACCGAAAAACGGGCGAGGTCAATGCTCACTCTGAAGGCCTCGAAACCCTCTTTCATGTAGTGGATACCGAGAAACAGGAATCCCAGGCCGGCCAGGATATATCCGACACCTTTTAGCTGCTTTGACTTCTGCAGAATCAGGATGGTACCAAACACCAGCATCGGCATGGCGTAGGCGGAGATGTTTACCTTGAGTCCGAGTCCGGCGATCAGCCAGGCGCCGGTGGTGGTCCCCAGGTTGGCGCCAAAGATGATGCCGATGCCCGCGGAGAGCGAGAGCAGCCCGGCACTGATAAAGGATATGGTGATCACCGAGACCAGGGAGCTGGACTGCATGATGGAGGTGGAGACCATCCCCAATCCCAGGCTGCGCCAGTGGCTGGAGGTGGTGTGGGTCAGCAGCCGCTCCAGAAGGCCGCCAGTGAAGGCGCCGAACCCCCTTTCCAGGGAGAGCATGCCGAACATGAAGATGGCGATACCTGCGCTGATCCCCTTGAACTCCTCGCTGACCCAGAAGCCGTAGGCGAGGAGCAGGAAGATCGAGGGGAGGAGGATTTTTTTCAGCATCAGTGGGCAGCTGGCGGCATGGGAGTTGTTATTGTCTACTGTCGATTATAGCCGGCCAAGAAAAAACCGGGACCCCTGTCAGGGAATCCCGGTTTCTCCAGGCAAGGATGCAGATGATTCTGCCTAGACCTGCAGCAGCAGGCGGGTGGGATCCTCCAGCATGTTCTTGATGGTGACCAGGAACTGGACCGCCTCTCGCCCGTCGATGATGCGGTGATCGTAGGAGAGGGCGAGATACATCATCGGCCGGATGGTGATTTCACCGTTGATCACCACCGGGCGCTGTTGAATGGTGTGCATGCCAAGGATGGCGCTCTGGGGAGGATTCAGGATCGGGGTCGAGAGCATGGAGCCGAAGACGCCTCCGTTGGAGATGGTGAAGGTGCCCCCGGTCAACTCCTCGTAGCTGAGCGATCCGTCGTTGGCCTTCTTGCCGAAGTCGCGCACGGCCTTTTCCGTGTCCGCAAAACCGAGCTGGTCGGCATCACGCAGGATCGGAACCACCAGGCCGCGGGGTGAGCCCACCGCGATGCCGATATCGTAGTAGCCGTGATAGATGATGTCCTTGCCGTCGACCGAGGCGTTGACTGCCGGGAACTGCTTCAGGGCCTCGACCGAGGCCTTGATGAAGAAGGACATGAAGCCGAGTTTTACCTCGTGATCCTTCTCGAACTTCTCCTTGTAGTTCTTGCGCAGATCGTTGATCGCCTGCAGGTCGACTTCGTTGAAGGTGGTCAGGATTGCAGCGTTGGCCTGGGCCTCCAGGAGTCGCTCGGCGATGCGTGCACGCAGTCGGGTCATCGGTACCCGCTGCTCCGGGCGGTCGCCCTCGACACCGGTCTGGGTGATTTCGCTCTCCCGGGCGGCAGGTGCCGGTGCCTTGCTCGCGGCGGCCTCCATACTTTCCAGATAGGCGGTTACATCAGTCTTCAGGATTCGGCCATCCTTGCCGGTTCCGGTAATCGCCTTGGGATCGATCCCCTTCTCTTTGACCAGTCGACGCACCGCCGGGGTCAGCACCGGCTCCCCGTCCCCGGCGCTCTCTTCTGCCGCCGTAGCGGGTGCCGTTGCCGTCTGACTGCCTGTGGATGCGGCAGAGCCTTCCTGAAGCTCGGTCAGCAGATCACCGGCCTGAACGGTGTCGCCCTCGGCTGCAATAATGTCACCAAGTATCCCGTCGACCGGGGAGGGGACTTCCAGAACGACCTTGTCTGTCTCCAGGTCCACGAGGTTCTCGTCACGCGATACGGCGTCGCCCGGCTTCTTGTGCCAGGTCAATACGGTGGCATCGGCGACAGATTCCGGCAGTGCCGGTACATTTACTTTGGTACTCATTTATGCAGGCATCCTTCGGTTCATTGAGGGGTTGAT
>JAPHTA010000066.1 GCA_026196475.1 Sedimenticola sp. | reverse complement strand
TTCCGACATCTCCGGCGAGGCGATGCACGAACCGCGCGGCAGCGAGGGCAAGAAGAACCTGGTCACCAACCAGGCCTGCTTCGGCTGTACCATCGCCTGCGGTCGCGTGGCTAGGGTGGACAAGGAGCACTACACGGTCAAGAACCGTCCCGAGTACTGGGGTGCCTCCGGTGGCCTGGAGTACGAGAATGCCTGGTCCCTGGGTGCCGATTGCGGCGTCAACGACCTGGATGCGCTGACCTTCGCCAACTTCATCTGCAACGAGCAGGGCTACGATCCAATCACCTTCGGTACCACCATGGCCGCCGCCATGGAGCTGTACGAAATGGGCTTGATCACGGACGAGGAGACCGGTGGCGTGGCCCTCAAATTCGGCTCGGCCGAGGCACTCACCACCATGGCCGAACTGGTGGGCAAGGGCGAGGGTTTTGGCAAGATCCTGGGGCTGGGTTCCAAGCGCCTGTGCGAGAAGTACGGTCACCCGGAGCTCTCCATGAGCGTCAAGGGGCAGGAGTTCCCCGCCTACGACCCACGGGGTATCCAGGGCATGGGCCTGACCTACGCCACCAGCAACCGGGGCGCCTGCCACCTGCGCAGCTACACCGTTGCTTCCGAAATCCTGGGTATTCCGGAGAAGACCGATCCCCTGGTCACCGAGGGCAAGGCAGGCCTGGTCAAGGCGTTCCAGGATGCCACCGCCGCGGTGGACTCCAGCGGACTCTGTGTCTTCACCACCTTCGCCTGGACCCTGGAGGACTTCTACCCCCAGATCGACGCCGCCTGCGAGGGCGAGTGGACCCTGGAGCGCCTGGCCCAGACCGGCGAACGGATCTGGAACATGGAGCGCCAGTTTAACCTGGCAGCCGGATTCACCGCCAAGGATGACACTCTGCCCAAGCGGTTGCTGACCGAACCGGCCACCAGCGGTCCGGCCAAGGGCAAGGTGAACGGTCTCGACAAGATGCTGCCGGAGTACTATGAGCTGCGTGGCTGGACCAAGGAGGGGGTGCCAACTCCGGACACCCTGCAGAACCTCGGCCTCTCCTGAGCCGACGACTGCTGGCCTGGTACCGGGAGGGTGGCTATCCACCCTCCCGGTCACCGGTTCATGGTTCAAACAGCTGAACTAAAGAGGCAAGGAGTATCGATTCATGCACCACGTGATCATAGGCGCGGGGCCGGCAGGCGTTACGGCTGCCGAGACCCTGCGTGCGCAGGACCCGGAGGCCGAGGTGACCCTGGTAGGGGGAGAGCCGGAGCCGGCCTACTCGCGAATGGCCATTCCCTACTATCTCTCCAACCAGATCGACGAGCAGGGTACCTACCTGAGGCATGATCCGGATCACCTGCAGAAACTGGGCGTGCGACAGGTTCAACAGCGGGTGGCGGGACTGGATCCCGACAGCGACAGGCTGCGGCTGGAGAGCGGTGAAAGCCTCTCCTTCGACCGTCTGTTGCTGGCCAGCGGTTCGAACCCGGTGAAGCCGCCGGTGGAGGGGCTGGATCAGCCCGGCGTGCACCACTGCTGGACCCTTGAGGACGCGCGGCAGATCGCCCGCCACGCCGGGCCCGGCTCAAAGGTGGTTCTGATGGGTGCCGGTTTCATCGGCTGTATCATCATGGAAGCACTGGTGGAACGGGGCGTGGACCTGACCGTGGTGGAGATGGGGGATCGCATGGTGCCGCGGATGATGGACCAGGCCTCGGGCAACCTGATCAAGCAGTGGTGCATCGACAAGGGAGTGACGGTGCACACCTCGACCCGGATCATCGCGGTCGAGGACGGCGGTGATGGCGGGGCCCGTTTCCGCCTGCGTTGTGATCCGGTGGATGACCTGGCGGCGGACCTTGTAGTTGTGGCCGCAGGCGTCAAACCGGCCACCGACTATCTGCTCGACAGTGGTATAGAGATTGACCAGGGGGTGGTGGTGGATCGCTACCTCCAGTCATCCCGGCCCGGCATCTACGCCGCCGGTGATGTCTGCGAAGGTATTGACTGGGGCACCGGACAGCCGGCGGTTCACGCTATCCAGCCGGTTGCCGCCGAGACCGGCCGTATCGCCGCGCTCAACATGTCGGGGCGATCGACCCCTTATCCGGGTAGCATGGCGATGAACGTACTGGATACTTTGGGTCTGATATCGGTCTCCTATGGGCAGTGGATGGGGGTCGAGGGGGGCGACGACGTACAGCGGCTGGACGAGGACGGCTACCGCTATATCCGGCTGCAGTTCGAGGAGGACCGCCTGGTCGGCGCGATCACCCTGGGAATGACGGAACACGTCGGGGTGCTGCGGGGTCTGATCCAGAGTCGTCTGGCACTGGGGCAGTGGAAGAAAACCCTGATGCAGGACCCGACCCGGATCATGGAGGCCTACCTGGGTGCGACCCAGATGGGCGGACAGTAGGCGGGTGCTGGAGTTCCGTACCCGGTTGTCTGTCTAATGAATACGATCCACCGCTGTCCCAATAAGAACCGCTATGGCTGTTTATGACAGAGGGATTAGGCATGAAAATACAGTCTCGTTCAGCTAACGTGGCAAGGAAGGTCAGTGAACACGTTCCTTCTCCCTCCGGGAGAAGGACAGGATGAGGGGGTATAAACCATCAGTGAGTCCACTCACTTTATCCCCTCACCCCAACCCTGGGCCGCATGTTCCCGACGCGGCCAACCGACTACATCCCTGTAGTCGTCTCCCTGAGGGAGAGGGAGTATGCGGGTAATCAGGATTCCGAATGAAAGTGACGTTCAAACTCTACGCCTCCCTGGGGCAGTACCTGCCGGCCGATGCGCAGGAGCATCAGATTGCTCTCGATGTGGGACCGGGTACCAGCCCGGCCCAGTTGCTCAGGCAACAGGGAGTGCCGGAGGCGGAGGTGCACCTGGTGCTGGTGAACGGTGTATTCATCCCGCCCGGTCAGCGTGACCAACCCCTGGCGGAGGGTGATGAACTGGCGGTCTGGCCGGCGGTGGCTGGTGGCTAGGCTCCATGGCCAGTGATCCGCCGCCGGAAC
>JAPHTA010000097.1 GCA_026196475.1 Sedimenticola sp. | reverse complement strand
TTGAAGGGCAAGATCCTCAACGTGGAGAAGGCCCGGTTTGACAAAATGCTTTCATCCGCCGAGGTCGGTACGCTTATCACCGCTCTGGGTTGCGGAATAGGGCGGGAAGAGTTTGATCCGGATAAGTTGCGTTATCACCGGATTATCATCATGACCGATGCGGACGTTGATGGCGCCCACATCCGTACCCTGTTACTGACCTTCTTTTACCGGCAGATGAACGAACTGATAGAGAGGGGTCATATCTATATCGCCCAACCCCCGCTCTACAAGGTTAAAAAGGGCAAACAGGAGCAGTATCTTAAAGATGATGCCGACCTTAACGCTTACCTGCTGCAGGTTGCCCTGGACAACGCACAGCTCCATATCAGCAGTGACGCTCCGGCTCTTTCCGGGGTCGCTCTGGAAGAACTCTCCAAACAGCACCTGGCAACACTGGAGACCATGAAGCGTTTGAGTAAACGTTTCGACTCCACCGTGGTGGCCAAGCTGGTGTACATGCCACGCCTGACAGGCGATACCATTGAAGACGAGGTCAAGCTGGTTGAGTGGATCAACGAGCTCCAGTCCCGCCTGAATATCGAAAAGGGGTCAAACCGCTACGAAATCAACTACAAGTTGGGTAGTGAAGAGGACGGAGGGGGTCTCAAGATCTCCCAGTTTGTGCACGGCATCAATACAGAGACGGTAATACCGTTCGAATTTTTCAGTAGTAACGATTACCGCCGGCTGGCTGATATGGGAGAGCGCCTGGAGGGCTTGATAGGCGAGGGCGCCTTTATCAAGCGGGGTGAGAAAGAGCGGGAGATAAACAGCTTCCCGGAAGCACTGACCTGGCTGATGGAAGAGGCCAAGCGCGGGCAACACATCCAACGGTACAAGGGCCTGGGTGAGATGAATCCGGACCAGCTCTGGGAAACCACCATGAACCAGGAGACGCGCCGTCTACTCAGGGTCAACATCGAGGATGCCGTAGCCGCTGACGAGATCTTCACCACGCTCATGGGTGACCAGGTTGAACCGCGCCGTGACTTCATCGAACGTAATGCCCTGGCGGTAGAGAATCTGGACATCTGATTCAAAATGCCCGTTGCCATCTAAAAAGGGCCTTCGGGCCCTTTTTTCATTTAACAACGGGTTCAATAGATCAGTGGTAACAGCTTCAACTTATAGTCAGTAAGTATTTACTATTGCTGTAAACGCTATTAATAAGGGTTTTTGTATAAGTAATCTTTGAAACAGGCGACACTACCGGAATAGGTACGTATATACGGAACCAGGAGTGCACCAACCCGTGAGTTGTCGCTTCCCGGGCCAACCCGGAGTCCGGATCTTTATCCGTCACGATTATTGGTTGACGTGATACGGGCCTGGCTGGGATGGTTCAATGTGATGCCTGCAACGATACGCAGCGCTAATTCAAGTGTGTCAGGGCGTGCCGAACTACCGTAACCCCCGCAGAGTCTCCCGCCTGCCAACCGTCGCTACTCACTGGATGGTCTTCAGCGTTGACTCGATCCAGCTCTCCACGTCGTGATTGATCTCCTGTGCCTTTCTGCCGGCACTTGGAATGGGATCCCCGATTATCATCCTGACCGTTCCCGGGTACTTCCTGATATCACGGCGCTTCCAGAAGCTACCGGCGTTATGAACCACCGGAATTACCGGTACCCCACTCTTTTCCGCGAGCAGTGCCCCACCCATTCCATAACGTTTGTGTTCGCCAGGTGCGACCCGTGTTCCCTCCGGAAAAATAATCACCAGCCGCTTCTGCTGTAATCGCTTGATGCCCATCTCGATTACCTGTTTGCCCGAGCGTCGACCGGCCTTGCGATTGATGGCTATAGGTTGGACTGTAGCGGTCGCCCAGCCGAAAAACGGTACCCACATCAACTCCCGTTTAAGCACCCAGGCCTGCTCCGGCGGCAACAGGTAGCGAAGGGCCATGGTTTCCCATGTTGATTGATGCTTGGCAAGTATGATGGCCCCGGATTGAGGGATCTTGTCCAGGCCCTCCACCTGGTAATCGAGTCTGCACAGTCGCTTCAGGAACCAGAGATTTACACCACCCCAGCTGTTGGCGATCAGGCAGCGCTGGCGAAAAGGCAGCAACCAGCCGATCAGTGAAAGGGTTCCGGCCAGTAGTATGGTGCTGATGACCATAGTCAGCAGGTAGAGCAGGGAGCGGAGTAGGATCATGTGTCTTCGGACTCACTGCTGATCAGATGATCGACCGCCTGGCTGAGGTCATCGAACACGGGTATGGAGGGGTCCAGATCCGGGTGCTTTTCCGTCTGGGCACCCTTCCCGGTACGTACCAGTATTGGCTGCGCCCCCGCAAGTTGAGCGGCTTGAAGATCACGCAGGCTGTCGCCGATACTGGGTACGTTCTCAAGACTGGTAAACAGGCGCTTGCAGATCTGGTAGAAGAGTCCGGGACGAGGTTTGCGACATTCACATTTGTCGTCCGGTCCGTGGGGACAGAAGAACAAAGCCTCGATCTCTCCTCCCTCGCTGGCAATGGCCTGATACATCTTGTTGTGGATTGCGTTCAGCTCATCGATGCTGAACAGGCCGCGCGCGAGTCCGGACTGGTTGGTCGCCACGGCAACCCGGTAGCCTGCCTGGTTCAGGCGGGCGATGGCAGCCAGGCTACCGGGAATGGGAATCCATTCCTCCGGTGACTTGATATAGTCATCGGAGTCCTGGTTTATCACGCCGTCCCGGTCGAGTATGATCAGTTTCATAGTTAGATTAGTAAGTACTTACACTGAATGCTGTGCCGAGCCATAAGGCATTTAACAGCTACTCCTGGATCCTGGAGACATCGGCAACGCCAAGGAACAGCTCGGCCATCTGGTTCAGCAGCGCCAGGCGGTTGGCCCGAATGGCCGGGTCCTCCGCCATCACCATGACATGGTCGAAGAAGCGGTCCACCGGCTCGCGCAGGGTTGCCAGTCGTTGCAGGACCTCTTCGTAGCTGAATGCTTCCATCAGCGGGCCTATCTCCTGTCCCTTCTCGACTATGGCCTGGTGCAGCGCCCGTTCCTCATCGTTTTCGAACAGCTCGCTATTCACTTCCCGGGTTGGTGATTGCTCACTCTTACGGATGATGTTGCTTATCCGCTTGTTGGCCGCAGCCAGGGCGCCAGCTTCCGGAAGCTTACGGAAGCTCAGCACGGCCTGAATCCGGCGGTCGAAATCGGTTACCGAGTCGGGACGGGTGGCCGCCACTGCTTCAAACAGATCCACCGGTACCTGCCGTTCCAGGTAGATCCCCTTCAGCCGATCCAGCATGAAACCGTAGACCTGCTCCACGGTATCTTCCTGCTCCAGGGTCGCTCCGAGTTGGTCGGCAGCCAGTTGCAGCAACTGGCGCAACTCCAGCTGCAACCGGTGTTCGAGCAGTATGCGCAGACAGGCGAGGGCGGCCCTGCGCAGGGCAAAGGGGTCCTTGTCACCGCTTGGCTTCATGCCGATGCCGAAGATCCCGACCAGGGTATCCAGGCGCTCCGCCAGTGACAGGGCAATCCCGGTGCGACTGGCCGGCAGCCGGTCTCCCGAAAAGCGGGGCATGTAGAACTCCTCCAGGGCGACCGAGATTTCCGCCGGTTCGCCGTCACGCTGTGCCTGGTAACGACCCATGGTGCCCTGCATGTCGGGAAACTCCAGGACCATCTCGGTCATCAGGTCGCAGCGGCTTAGCAGGGCAGCACGGGTGGTCAGGATTTCGTCGCCGCCGATCTGGCGGGCGATGCTGGCGGCGAGTGCGGAGATCCGTTCACTCTTGTCATACAGTGAGCCCAGCTTCTGTTGGAAGAGCACCGATTTGAGTGAGTCGACGTGGCTCTCCAGGGTTCGTTTGCCATCCTGTTGCCAGAAGAACATGGCATCGCTGAGCCGGGGTCGGACCACCCGTTCGTTACCCGCCTTGATCAGCTCCGGACGGGGGCTGTCGATATTGGCAATGGTGATGAAGTGATTCATCAGGGCTCCCTTCCGATCCAGCAGGTGGAAGTACTTCTGGTTCTTCTTCATGGTGCTGATCAACGCTTCGTGGGGCACCTCCAGGAAGCGCTCCTCGAACCCGGCGGTGATCGGAACCGGCCACTCCACCAGCCCGGTAACTTCGTCCAGCAGCGCCTCGTCAATCTCGGCCTGGCCGCCGATCGCCTCGGCCGCCTCCTCTACCTGCTGCCGGATCCGTTCCTGTCGCTTATGAAAATCGGCTACCACCCAGCCCTGCTCCAGTAGCAGCCGTTCGTAGTCACCCGGTGCCGGTACCGTTATCGCCTGCGGGTGGTGGAAGCGGTGTCCGTAGGTCAGGTTGCCAGCCTCGGTGTCCAGCAGGCGACAGGGCACCACCTCCCCGCCAACCAGGAACAGCAGCCAGTGGACCGGGCGCACGAACTGGGCATTGGAGCTGCCCCAGCGCATTCGCTTGGGTATAGGCAGCCGGTTGAGCGCCTCTTCGGCAATAGCGGGTAACAGGTCGATGGTGGCCTCGCCAGCTTCCTTTACCTGGTACACCAGCCATTCGCCCTTCGGTGTCTCCAGCCGTTGCAGGTTGTCAACCGTGGTGCCACAGGAGCTGGCGAAACCCTGCGCTGCGCGGGTCGGGTTGCCGTCATCATCAAATGCGACCTTTACCGCCGGACCGCGGCGCTCGACTTCACGGTCGGCCTGAGCCGTGGCACAGGATTCAACCAGCAGGCCCAGTCGCCGGGGGGTGGCGAAGCTGCGTACGTCGCCGTGAGAAAGATGAGCTTTTTCCAGGCCATCTATGAAGGCCTGGCGAAAGGCTTCGGAGAGTCGCTTCAGGGCAACCGGTGGCAGCTCTTCGGTGCCGAGTTCAAACAGCAGATCGGCAGTGTTAGCCATGGGCTTGCTCCTTGGTCTGTTTCAGCATCGGGAAGCCCAGCTTCTCCCGGGCATCGTAATAGGCCTGGGCCACGGCCCGGGCCAGGGTACGTACCCGCAGGATGTAGCGTTGACGTTCGGTGACCGAGATGGCGTGGCGGGCATCCAGCAGGTTGAAGGCATGGGAGGCCTTGAGTACCTGCTCGTAAGCCGGCAATGGCAGGCCCAGCTCGATCAGCTTGGCGCTCTCCTTTTCACACTGGTCGAAGAGCGAAAACAGGAAGGGTACGTCGGCGTGTTCGAAGTTGTAGGCCGACTGCTCCACCTCGTTCTGGTGGAACACGTCACCGTAGGTAACCGGGCCCTCCGGCCCCTGGGTCCAGACCAGGTCGAAAACGCTCTCAACGCTCTGCAGGTACATGGCGATGCGCTCAAGGCCGTAGGTGATCTCGCCAGTGACCGGGCGGCAGTCGAGACCACCCACCTGCTGGAAGTAAGTGAACTGGGTCACCTCCATGCCGTTCAGCCATACTTCCCAGCCGAGTCCCCAGGCACCCAGGGTCGGTGACTCCCAGTTGTCCTCCACGAAGCGGATGTCGTGCACCTTGCAGTCCAGCCCCAGCATCTCGAGCGAGCCGAGGTAGAGCTCCTGGATGTTCAGGGGTGAGGGTTTCATCGCCACCTGGAACTGGTAGTAGTGCTGCAGGCGGTTTGGATTCTCACCGTATCGGCCGTCGGTGGGACGGCGCGAGGGTTGTACGTAGGCGGCGTTCCAGGGCTCGGTACCAATGGAACGGAGGAAGGTCGCGGTGT
>JAPHTA010000002.1 GCA_026196475.1 Sedimenticola sp. | reverse complement strand
CTCTTGGTCATGCACTCGGGGAAGGTCTCCAGCAGCTTGGCGCAGAGCCCCTCGACCGCCTCGTCCAGCAGGCTCAGGTCGACCTCGCCCTGCTTGATCATCGCCTTTGCCGCCTTGGCCTCTTCGCCGGTCTTGAAATCGCCGTGCACCACCCGGCCGAACTCGTCCAGGTACTGGTCGGTCACCGCCATCGGGTTGGGCACGAACTTGCCGTCGATCTTCAGGGCCGGCACGATCTGGGTCAGGATGCCGAGACGGGCCGCCTTGTGGGCCGAGAACGGCTCGCACAGGGTGCCGGAGACCATCGCCTGCTCACAGCCGATCATCAGCGGCAGAAAGTCGGTGGAACCACCCACCGCGGCGGAGCCGTGCTTGGGACCGGCCTGGCCGAAGTTGGCCAGATCCTGGGCTACCGAGAAGTCACAGGCCATGCCGATCTCCTGGCCACCACCGATACGCATGCCGTTGACCCGGCACACCACCGGCTTGTCGCAGATCAGGATGTGGGTGACCATGTCGGCGAACAGGCGCATGTACTGGCGATACTCCTGAGGGTTGCCGGCATAGTACTCGGCGTACTCCTTGGTGTTACCGCCGGTACAGAATGCCTTGTCGCCGGCACCGGTGAACACCACCGCGTTGACGTCGCGGGATGCACTGGCCAGGCGGAAAGCCATGATTACACCCTTCACCATGGCGGTGGTGTAGGCGTTGTACTGGGCCGGGTTGTCCAGGGTGATCCACATGTTGTAGAGCCCCTCGGCCACGCTGCCGTCGAGGCGTTTTGCCGGCCGCTTTTCGACCTTCACGCCCTGGTAATTGAAGTCCGACACCAGTTCGTGATCGAACATCTCTGCCGGTTTGGTATCGTTGATAATGCTACGTGTTGAATCTCTCATTTACATGTCCCCTTTAAAGATTCGGAACCAGAATGGCACGCTCGGTCAGCAGGTGGCCCTTGGCCGCCTCGAACACCGCGTTGATATCGTTAAGTGAGTGAAGTTTTACGAACGGCTTCATCTGGATCCTGTTCTGCAGAACCAGGTCAAGCGCTTTCGGATAGTATTCGGGCAGGCAACCCCAGTTGCCCTGCAGGCGGGCGCTGAATGCCATCAGGTTGGAGAGGCGCAGCTCCAGCTTGGCCATGGTGAAACCGACCACCGCCAGGTGTGATCCGTAGGTGACCAGGCTGAACGCGGTCTCCTGGCCCGGCGCGGAGCCGGAGCACTCGAAGATCTTCCACTCGGTGGCTCGCAGGCCGTTCTCTTTGACATAACCCTTGATCAGCTTCTTGATCTCCCGCGCATCGTGCTCCCTGGCGTTCAGGGTCAGGCTGGCGCCGAAGTCCTTCAGCTGATCCAGCTTGCCCTGGTCGACGTCGATGGCGATCACATGGGCGCCCATGGCGTTGGCAATCTGCACCGCGTAACCACCGACACCGCCAACACCGATCACGATGGCTACATCACCCTCGTTGATCTCCGCCAGCACGGCTGCCTGGTAGGGAGTGGTGACCGCATCGGCCAGCACCGCCACCTCGGGCAGGCTCATGCCGGCCGCCTCGAGCTGCTTCTCGTCCACCGGGCAGAGACCCCGTGCCGGTACATTGATATGGGTGGCGAAGCCGCCCTGAATATCGTTGCCGGGCATCTTCTGGCTGCGACACATGGTGCCCAGTCCGCGTTTGCAGAGATCACACTCGCCACAGGGCATCACCGCGGGAATCACCACCGCCCTGCCGAGCAGCCCTTCGGCACCCTCGCCACAAACCACCACCCGGCCGCTGATCTCGTGACCCAGGGTCAGGGGCAGCTCGTGGTTGGTCCGGACACCGTCATACAGGAATCCGAGATCGGTATGGCAGACCCCACAACCGGCCACTTCCACGGTGACTTCGCCGGCAGCGGGCATCTCGGGGGTGAAATCCTCTCTGCTGAACGGCTCGCCCACGGCGGTCATCATCCAGCGATGTCCTTCAATACTCATAGTGTGTTCTCCGAAATCTGGCATTCACATACTAATGCTGTGGCAATGAATTATATTTCACTATTTCACCTTGTCAACCTAAATTTGTGTACTATATTTCCTTTGACACACCCCAAATCATGAAATATGATTCATTTACACTGGAAACAGTCGGGTAATTCCCAGTAAAATCCTGCGATATATATCATGTTAATAAGGTATATCTAATGAACAATTCTGCATCCACTGAGAACGCCAAAGGCAGTTCAACCGGCGCTCCCCGCTCACTCTCCATTGCCATGCTCGGCAGTGGCGGCTCCGGTGTCATGACTGCCGGCCAGCAACTCCTGGACGCAGCAGGCCAGGCCGGCTGGTACGGCATGATGACCCGCTCCTCCGGCCCACAGATCCGTGGAGGCGAAGCCGCCGCACTGATGCGCCTGTCACCCAGGCCGGTAGAGACCCACAAGGGTCGATTCGATATCCTGCTGGCCATCGACTGGTTGAACGCCGACCGGTTCGTGGGTGAGATCATCCTCGACGCCGACAGCGTGGTGATCGGCGACGTGGGGGGCAGCGTGCCGGAAGCGATCAGCTCGATGGGCGCCCGGTATGTTGAGCTGCCCCTTGGTCAACTGGCCAAGGAGATCAAGGGCGGACGGCCCAACATGGTAGCCCTGGGTGCACTCGCCGAACTGATAGGACTGCCCGAAAACGCGCTGGAGAAGGTGCTTACCCGGTCGCTTGCCAGGAAAGGCCAGGAGGCGATCGATGCCAGCATGTCCGGCGTGCGCGCCGGTGCGGAACAGGCCCGGAATATTCCCAGCATCCCCCGGATCGAAGTCACCGCGCAGACAAAGAACGAGCGCTGGAGTATTACCGGTAACGAGGCTGCCGGGATGGGCGCGATCCGCGGCGGCATCCGCTTCGTGGCCGCCTACCCGATCACCCCCGGCACCGAGATCCTGGAGTGGCTGGCACCCAATCTGAAGAAGGTGGGCGGCGTGCTGGTACAGGCCGAGGACGAGCTGGCCTCGATCAACCAGCTGATCGGTGGCTCCTTCGGCGGCACCCCGTCACTGACCGCCACCTCCGGACCCGGCCTGGCGCTCATGATCGAATCCATCGGACTGGCGGTCGCCTCGGAAACCCCGGTCGTGGTGGTGGACGTGATGCGTGGTGGCCCCTCTACCGGCATCCCCACCAAGTCAGAGCAGAGCGATCTCAATATCGCGCTCTACGGCCTGCACGGCGATGCGCCGCATATCGTGGTGGCACCGATGTCGATCGGCGACTGCCTGTTTACCACCCAGTGGGCCACCCACCTGGCGGAGACCCTGCAGACCGCCTCGATCGTGCTCTCCGACCAGTCCCTGGGTCAGACCCGGGCCCTGATCGACCGCCCGGCGGATATCGCCTTTGTCTCGGGTGGACGTGAAATCACCAGCAAATCGGAGAACTTCCAGCGCTACGCGGTCAACGAATCGGGTGTCTCCCCGATGTCCATACCGGGCACCCCGGGCTGCCAGTACACGGCCGATGGCCTGGAACACACCCCCACCGGAACCCCGTCCAGCCGGGCGGAGGATCACATCCAGCAGCTGAACAAACGCAAGCGCAAGCTGGACCGGTTCGACTACGGCGACCACTGGGCCCTGACCGAGGGTGAAGGTGAAATCGCCGTACTCACCTGGGGATCAAGCACCGGCCCGGTCAGCGAGGCGATCGCGATGCTGGAGGCGGAGGGCATGAAGGTCCGCCTGGTGAGCATGCGCCTGCTGTTGCCGGCACAACCCGAGCGCCTGACCCAGGCACTTGCCGGGGTGAAGCGGACACTGGTGGTGGAGCAGTGCCACGG
>JAPHTA010000283.1 GCA_026196475.1 Sedimenticola sp. | reverse complement strand
GCCACCGGTACGGGAGACGGTATCTATCAGGAAACTGCGCAGCTCCTGGGCCAGCCGCGGCAGGCGCTCCGGCGGCAGCAGGCGCAGGTCGGCGGGGAACTCGATACTGTTGAGCAGCCTGAATTCCGTTGTCGCCCCTGCTTCACTGCTCTGTTGTCTCTCTGACATACCCTACCCCGGACTCGCTGCCGGCAACCCGGCAGACATTGTAAAGTATAACCAACGGGAAATACCCACCCTCCGATGGAGGGAGTTCTGGCCCGATGCGCTCGCCACAGCCGAAAAAAACGGGCATTTTAGCGTAACCGACCCCTCTACGTCCTTACCTAATTTTCTGTATTTCGGCCAGGCCGTCACCCAGCAGGAAATCGTGGAATGCCTGGGCAGAGGGTGAAAGCCGCTTGCCGCGACGATGCACCATGAACCACTTCTTCAACAGCGGAAATCCCTTGACGTCAAGTGTTACCAGGCGTTCGGTCTCCAGCTCAAGCTCGATGGTGTGACGGGAGACCACCGCCAGTCCGAGTCCGGCCCGAACCGCCTGCTTGATCGCCTCCCCCCCGTTCATCTCCATGCCGGTGATCAGCTCCAGCTTCTGTTCCTGGAAAAAGCGCTCCAGGGCCAGGCGGGTACCGGAGCCGGCTTCGCGCATCACGAAGGTCTCCTTGGCCAGCTGTTTGAGGGTGATCGGCTGCCGGGTGACCAGGGGGTGGTCGGGAGGGGCAATCACCACCAGCGGATTGTCCATGAACTCCTCGTACTCCAGGTCCAGGGCATCCGGCGGCTGTCCCATCAGCACAAGGTCCTTCTCGTTCTGCTCCAGCATCCGCATCAGCTCCTTGCGGTTGTTTACCGAAAGACTGAGCCGGACACCGGGATAGCGGCGGGAGAAGGCGCCAAGTGCCCGGGGAGCAAAGTAGTTGACGGTACTGGCCACGGCGATGTCGAGGCGGCCCCGGCTGAGTCCCTTCTGGGCCTCCATCACCTCCTCCATCTCGTCCAGCTGGCGAAAGATCGCCTTGCCGTAGCTGTGCAATTCGCGGCCGGCCGCGGTAAGATGGATCTTCTTGCCCAGCTTCTCAAACAGGGGCAGCCCGACGCTCTCTTCTAACTGTTTGATTTGCATGGAAACCGCTGGCTGACTAAGATAGAGTTCATCGGCGGCTCTTGTAAAACTCAGATGAGTGGCTACGGCCTCGAAAACCCTCAACTGCCGGATTGTGAAATTCATACGACTGCACCCCGCGCATATACATAAGCGCTACCTTATCACATCAATCAGAAAGTTTTAGTTTTGTTTATAGTGGGCGATCGCTATAGTCATCACAAATTCTGAGGGAATTTTTTTGATTCATCGCACTGTACGCAGTACACGCCAACATAAATTATAGAGAGTAGTGAGGTAACAACAGATGGCCCTTGACCAAACCAGTCGCTATGCCGACCTGAGTCTCAACGAAGACAAGCTGATCGCAGACGGTAACCATATCCTGGTCGCCTACACCATGGAGCCGGCAGCAGGATACGGCTATCTGTCAACAGCGGCGCACTTTGCTGCCGAGTCCTCCACCGGCACCAACGTGGAAGTCTCCACCACCGACGACTTCACCAAGGGCGTGGACGCCCTGGTCTACGAGATCGACGAGGCCAGGGGGATCATGAAGATCGCCTACCCGAACGAGCTGTTCGACCGCAACGTGATCGACGGCCGGGTGATGCTGGTCTCCTTCCTCACCCTTTGCATCGGTAACAACCAGGGCATGGGCGACGTCAAGAACGCTCAGATGCAGGACTTCTACATCCCACCCAAGATGCTGCAGCTGTTCGACGGCCCGGCCAAGGACATCAGCGACATGTGGCGCATCCTGGGACGCCCGGTCAAGGATGGCGGCTACATCGCCGGCACCATCATCAAGCCGAAACTGGGTCTGCGCCCGGAGCCGTTCGCCGAGGCCGCCTACCAGTTCTGGCTCGGTGGTGACTTCATCAAGAACGACGAGCCCCAGGGCAACCAGGTGTTCTGCCCGATGAAGAAGGTGATGCCGCTGGTGGCCGACGCCTTGAAGCGGGCCCAGGACGAGACCGGACAGGCCAAGCTGTTCTCCGCCAACATCACCGCCGACGACCACTACGAGATGATGGCCCGCGCCGACTACATCCTGGAAACCTTCGGCGAGAACGCCTCCCACGTCGCCTTCCTGGTGGACGGTTATGTCGGCGGCCCGGGCATGGTCACCACCGCCCGTCGCCAGTACCCGAACCAGTACCTGCACTACCACCGTGCCGGCCACGGTGCTGTCACCTCGCCATCGTCCAAGCGCGGCTACACCGCCTTTGTACTGGCCAAGATGGCGCGCCTGCAGGGTGCGTCCGGCATCCATGTCGGCACCATGGGCTACGGCAAGATGGAAGGATCCCAGGATGACAAGATCATCGCCTACATGATCGAGCGCGACAGCTGCGACGGTCCGTTCTACCACCAGGAGTGGTACGGCATGAAGCCGACCACCCCGATCATCTCCGGCGGCATGAACGCGCTGCGCCTGCCCGGCTTCTTCGAGAACCTGGGCCACGGCAACGTGATCAACACCTCCGGCGG
>JAPHTA010000214.1 GCA_026196475.1 Sedimenticola sp. | reverse complement strand
GAAGCCTCTTTCGTGGACGATCTGGGTGCGGACTCTCTTGACACTGTCGAGCTGGTCATGCAACTGGAAGAAGAGTTCGGTACTGAAATTCCAGATGAAGACGCGGAAAAGATCACCACGGTCAAACTCGCTGTTGAGTACATTAACGCTCACAGCTGACTCTTTTCTACACGTTACTACTGGGCCGCACAGCCGTGTTTAACGACTGGTTGCGGCTTTTTGCTTTCTAATGATCCCAATAGGGGGTAGGACTCAGATGTCTGCAAGAAGGGTTGTTATCACTGGGCTCGGAATGGTGGCTCCAGTCGGACATACAGTGAAGGCGGCGTGGGAAAATATTCTCGCCGGCAAAAGTGGAATCCAGCCGATCACCCATTTTGATATCGAACCTTTCAGCGTACATTTTGGTGGACCGATCTACGACTTCGATGTCACCCAGTACGTGCCGAAGAAAGATGTGCGCAAGATGGACAAGTTCATCCACTACGGCATCGCTGCCGGTTCACAGGCGATCGAGGACTCCGGCCTGGAGATCACCGAGGAGAACTCGCGGCGCATCGGCGTGGCTGTCGGCGCAGGGATCGGCGGCATTACCGGGATTGAGAACAGCTATCACGCCTACCTGAACGGCGGTCCACGCAAGATTTCACCGTTTTTCGTTCCGGCCAATATCGTCAACATGGTTGCCGGCAACCTCTCCATCAAGTATGGCCTGCGCGGTCCCAACTACTCCATTGTTTCGGCCTGCAGCACAGGGACCCATAACATCGGTGAAGCGGCACGCCTGATTCGTCACGGTTACGTCGACGTGATGGTGGCCGGCGGTGCCGAGATGGCAACCTCCCCGGTGGGCCTGGGCGGTTTCGCCGCCGCGCGTGCACTCTCCACCCGCAACGATGATCCGCAGGGCGCCAGCCGTCCCTGGGACCGGGACCGGGATGGTTTCGTACTGAGTGATGGCGCCGGTGTCATGGTGCTGGAGGAGTACGAGGCGGCCAAGGCGCGTGGTGCAACAATCTATGCCGAGGTGGCGGGCGTAGGGATGAACTCCGATGCCTATCACATGACGGCACCGTCGGTGGGTGGTGAAGGGGCCAGCGAGTGCATGGTGCTGGCGCTGGAAGATGGTGGTATCAACCTGGAAGAGGTCGACTACATCAATGCCCATGGTACCTCCACACCCGCCGGGGATGTGGCGGAGACCCTGGGTATCAAAAGAGCATTCGGTGATCACGCTTACAAGTTGGCGGTCAGTTCAACCAAGTCCATGACCGGCCACATGCTGGGTGCGGCAGGCAGCGTGGAGGCGGTATTCTCTGCGCTGGCGATCCGGGACCAGGTGGCACCACCGACGATCAACCTGGAGAACCAGGATCCGGAGTGTGACCTGGACTACGTGCCGAATAGCGCTCGCGAGATGAAGATCGATGTGGCTCTCTCCAACTCGTTTGGCTTCGGGGGTACCAATGGCACGCTGGCATTCCGGCGCCTGAAAGATTGAGAGCGGTCTCTTGTTGAACCCCCAGAAAACGCCTGATGTCCGGGCGTTTTTTATTGCCCGCTGTTTGACATCCGGCGGAGACATGAAGATGACTGAGCGATCATCCTTTTACCCGTCCGTGGAGCCTGTTCCTTGCTGATCAATGGCCGCAAACAGGATACTGTTCCAGCCATCGATCGCGGTTTGCAATACGGTGACGGACTGTTCGAGACGATAGCCGTGGTGGAGGGGTACCCCTGCCTCTGGCAGCGTCATATGCAACGCCTGTCAGCCGGATGTGACCGGCTCTGCATACCGGTGCCTGATTCCAAGCTGCTTTACGACGAAGTGCTGGAGGAGATCGCGGGAAGAGCGCAGGGGGTAATCAGGATCACCCTGACCCGTGGGCCTGGAGAGAGGGGTTACAGCCTGCCTCCCGTTGTACATTCCACCCGAATCGTGCAGTGGTCTGAGGGGCGACCCCCAATGCCTGGCGCCGCCGTGGATTCGATAGTGGCCAGGATCTGCAGAACACGTCTCGGGATAAACCCCGCACTGGCAGGACTCAAGCACCTGAACCGCCTGGAGCAGGTGATGGCGCGCTCGGAGTGGAGTGATCCTTCGATCCAGGAGGGTGTGATGTGCGACAGCGACGGTTACGTGATCGAGTGCACAAGCAGTAATCTTTTTCTGTTGTGGCGGGGCCACCTGCTGACACCCAATCTAAAAAACTGCGGTGTAGCAGGTATAATGCGTGGTCTTGTAATGGATACCGCGAAGGGGCTTGGCATGAAGGTGTCGGTTTCCGATATCACGCTGGAACAGGTCATGGGCGCCGATGCTCTTTTCGTAACCAATTCGTTGACCGGCATCAGGCCTGTTCGCATGCTGGAGACGCAGGCCTTTGCCTATGACGCGATTCCTGCAGAGCTGGTCGACAGCGTGATGTCGCAGGGATTCAGTCATGAATAAGATGGAAGGCTTCACCACGCAGAACGCCCGGGAGTACTGATCCGCTATGCTTCATCGCCTGCTAGGCATCCTGATTCTGGGTGGCAGCTTCGCCGTTGCCTGGTTCATGATGAGTCTGAACAGCTTCAGCACCACGCCCCTGGCCTTGCCGGAAGAGGGTGTCACTTACCATCTGGTTCCCGGCAGCTCCCTCTCCAGCATGGCCCGGGACCTGGAACGGGATGGCTACCTGGAGAGCGCGCTCTACCTGAGGATCAAGGCACGGCTTGAGGGACAGGCCGGCAAGATCAAGGCGGGGGAGTACTACCTGGAGCCTGGGTTGACCCCCGAAAGCCTGCTGGCTCTCCTGGTATCAGGCCAGGTCACCAGCTATTCTCTCACCCTGGTGGAGGGCTGGGACTTCCGGCAGGTGCTTGCTGCCGTGCGCGGGCACGAGGCGTTGGCGCAGACCCTGGAAGGACTCGAGCCCTCGCAGATCATGGCCCGGCTCGGCCATCCCGATCTGCATCCCGAGGGACAGTTCCTGCCGGATACCTACCATTTCCCCCGGGGAACCCGGGATATCGACTTT
>JAPHTA010000372.1 GCA_026196475.1 Sedimenticola sp. | reverse complement strand
GTTCTAACGAGGGACCCGCCCCTCTGAGGCGGGTGACTTTCACGGGCGAAAGTCACCAAAGCCCTCCGCTCCACCCCGCCACCCCTGCGGGGTTCCCTGTGTTTCTCGCCGGCTACGGGGCGCGTGGAACTCGCCACGCTCAAACAGCCACGCACCTGAATCCTTAACCGGCTGTGATACCCGGTGGCGCGGAAGTCGCAATGGCGGTGGGGTGACCAAGCCTGCAACCTGTCGCCAATCCGTAATCGGCCCGGGGGCGGGCCTCCTACCGGTCGAATCGGGTGTGGGAGCGGCGCCCCCGCCGCGATGAATCTGCCACAGGCTTGCAATCGGCTCTCGTTCCCACGCTCTGCGTGGGAACGCATACACACCCTGGCATCACTGCCCACATCGGATCCTGATTCCGCCCCGGACCCACGCGGATGCCGGCCTCACAATCTGTGTCGCTGCGCGACGGCCTGTTCTAACGAGGGTTCCGCCCCTCTGAGGCGGGTGACTTTCACGGGCGAAAGTCACCAAAGCCCTCCGCTCCACCCCGCCACACCTGCGGGGTTCCCTGCTTTTCTCGCCGCTTACGGGGCGCGTGGAACTCGCTGCGCTCAAACAGCCACGCGCCTTGATCCATAACCGACTGCGATACCCGGTGGCGCGGAAGTCGCAACGGCGGTGGATTGATCAAGCCTGCTACCTGTCGCCAATCCTCCATCGGCCCGGGGGCGGGCCTCCCACAGGTCGAATCGGGTGTAGGAGCGGCGCTCCTGCCGGGATGAATCTGCCACAGTCCGACAATCGGCCCGGGGGCGGGCCTCCTACCGGTTGTATCAATCGTGGGGAGTGGCTTCAGCCGCGATGAAAAATGCACGGGCCGAAAGGTAGGATGGGTGGAGCCGGGACGGCGTAACCCATCGCCGAGACGGTGCCTTCTCCCAATCAGATGTCCGAGTCAAGCCGGCAGCGCGTGGTGCGAAACAGGTCCTGTTCTGATTGGCTTGACTCCGACCACTTGCATAAAACCCATTAGTAGATTGGGGTTCGCAGGCTCACCCCAACGCAATCCGACCCTGTACATCATCGCGGCGAGGGCGCCGCTCCTACCCGGAGTGGACCCGTAGGAGGCCCGCCCCGGGGCCGATTTTCCTGGATTCGCGCTGCCCCGGGGACTGTTTTCCGTCAGGCCAGCACCGGCGGCAGCTGCCTGCTTAACTGTCCCTTCTCCTCGACATGGGCACCGGTCAGGGTGAATCCCAGCAGATCACCTCCGGGTGAACGGAACAGGGCCCGCACCCCTCCCTCATCCTGTCCCACCTGCCACTCTCCCTTCGCCTCCCGGGCCGGGGGAGAGACCACGATCGGGTGTGCCGGGGTCTTGATCGCTACCGGCATGGCGGGGTAGGTGACCGGTGTTGGCGTACCGGTCAGGGTCCTGCCCAGGGCCCGGCCGGCGTTCATCAACGGCATCACGTAGGGCAGGTTGAGGCCCGCCACCTCGGCACAGTCACCCAGCGCGTAGATATTCGGCTGGCTGGTCTGAAGCAACCGGTCGGTGACAATGCCACGGTTGGTCTCCAGGCCGGTGGCCTGGGCCAGGACCAGGTCCGGCTTCAGTCCGATGGCCGACAGGACCACATCGGCCTCGATACTTTCACCATTGGCCAGGGTCAGCCGGTAACCGCTCCCGCTCTGGTCGATCGCCTCCGCCACGATGCCAAGGTGCCAGGACACACCGATCGCCTGCAGGGCCGACTTGAGGGCTTCCCCCGCTGCGCGCGGCAGCAGGGTGCTGATCGGGTAAGGGTCAGGGCCGATCACCTCGACCTTGCGTCCACTCCCGGCCAGGTCATTGGCGAACTCGCAGCCGATCAGGCCGGGACCGATGATGGCGATGCGTCGCGCCTGCTCGATTTTTGCACGGAACTGCCGGTATTCATCCAGGTCGTTGACCGAGAGTGCCTGGTCTGCCGCGTCGCCCTGAAAAGGCAGCCGTATCGGACGGGCACCGGTGGCCAGCACGAGGCGGTGATAAGGAACCGGATCACCGTTATCGAGCACCACGCGTTGTTCCGTGGTGTCGATCGACAGCACCCGGGTGCGGGTAAGTATCTGTGCGTGCAGCCTCTCCGCCATACCGGCCGCATCGGCGGTGATGATCTGGTCCGGCTGTTTGCCCTGTAGCAGGGCATTGGAGAGTTGCGGCTTGGGATAGGCCTCGCCATCATCTGCGGTGACCAGTTTCAGCTCGACATCCAGATCATGCTTGCGGATCTCCCGCGCCAGGGTATAGCCGGCCATGCCGGTGCCGATAATAACGATGGCCATTTCGATCGCCCTCTCTCTTGGTCGCCGTCCGCCCTGTGCAGTGGGGCGGCGGTCAGTGGTTGACGGGGATCAGATCTCCACCATCTCGAAATCATCCTTGGCCGCACCACAATCGGGGCATACCCAGTCCTCCGGGATTTCATCCCAACGGGTTCCTGGGGCGATGCCCTCGTCCGGCAGACCCCTGGCTTCGTCGTAGATGAAGTCGCACACGACACACTTGTATTTTTTCATGATCAATTCCTGCTCCATATAGCTACTGCAAATGACTTCCAGTCGGATGTTCTGCTCCGCCTCCCCTGCGGAGATCTGTTTTTTCTTCTTACGCCTATCGTCTTATGTTTCGTTCCCGTTCGCCAGTCTCGTTTCCGAATTAATCTCCGTGGGGCCGTTCGGGCTGCCAATCCTGCCTTGGGCTGGTGTTGGGTCAAGGCTATCGAATAAGATAAATTCGATCCAATTAAATTAAAAATCTTTTTTAATAGGGAAAATAGATAAATGAACCTGCCCACCCTGCGCCAGCTCCACTACCTGGTCACCGTGGTGGAGCTGTGTCACTTCGGCCAGGCGGCAGAGCGCTGTTTCGTCACCCAGTCGACCCTGAGCAGTGCCATCCAGGAGCTGGAGTCCCTGCTCGGCGTCCAGCTTCTGGAACGGACCAAGCGCAAGGTGATTCCCACGCCCCTGGGGCGGGAGCTGGCCGACAAGGCGCGGCAGATCATCAGCATGACCGAATCCCTGGTGCTGGACGCCCAGGTCGACCGCCAGCCGCTGAGCGGGGAGTTGCGACTGGGCGTGATCCCCACCATAGGCCCGTTCCTGCTACCCCGGGTGCTGCCGGGCGTGCGCAGAAATTTCCCCAGGCTGGAGCTCTACCTGCTGGAGGACCAGACCCACAACCTGATTGAGCGGCTGACCACGGGTGAGCTGGATTGCGCCATCCTGGCATTGCCGTTCGACCTCGGTGGCCTGGAGTACCAGGTGTTCTGGAAGGAGAACTTCATGGTTGCCTTCCCCAAGGATCATCCCCTGGGCCAGGGCGGACCGATCGCTTCCCGGGATCTGCCGGGCAACGAGTTGCTGATGCTGGAGAAGGGGCACTGCCTGCGGGACCATGCACTGGCAGTGTGCCACATGAAGTCGATGCAGAAGCGGGCCACCTTCCAGGGCACCAGTCTCTACACCCTGGTGCAGATGGTCTCCGGCGGACAGGGCATCACATTCGTGCCGGAGATGGCGGTGGACGAGGATTTTCTTGCCCGCAACCAGATCGCGGTACGTCCGTTGGCGGAGAAGGGGCCCCATCGGGAGCTCTGCCTGGTATGGCGCGCCTCCTACCACCGCAAAAAGGATCTGGCCCTGTTGTCGGAGGCGATGGAGGGGCTGTTGCGGTCGGGACAGGGTTGATTGAGCCGGTGTGACGGGAACGAGGAAAACGCAGGGTGGGCACGTTGTTCGTGCCCACGCGGATTCCGAGGCCTTCAATATGAAATATATTTCATAAGAAAAAACGTGACAAATGTCATTTAATGCAATATCCTTAGTCGGAAGGTAGGAAATATAGTGCTTATAAAGCACATTGAACGACGGGGATAGCGATGATCAGTTTTCACACCAATCCAGACCAGTACAAGCACTGGAAGCTGGAGTTCGAGGGCCCGGTGGCCCGCCTCAGGATGGACGTGAAGGAGGACGGCGGGCTGGTGCCCGGCTACGAGCTGAAGCTCAACTCCTATGACCTGGGGGTGGATATCGAACTCTACGACGCGGTGCAGCGGCTGCGCTTCGAACATCCGGAGGTCAAGACCGTGATCCTGGAGTCGGCCAAGCCGACCGCCTTCTGCGCCGGGGCCAACATCCGCATGCTCGGCGGCTCCAGCCACGTGCACAAGGTCAACTTCTGCAAGTTCACCAACGAGACCCGCAACAGCATCGAGGATGCCAGCGAGTTCTCCGGTCAGCGCTATCTCTGCGCGGTAACCGGTACCGCCGCAGGCGGTGGCTATGAGCTGGCCTTGGCTGCTGATCACATCATGCTGATCGACGATGGCAACGCCAGCGTCTCCCTGCCGGAGGTTCCGCTGCTGGCGGTGCTGCCGGGAACCGGCGGCCTGACCCGGCTGGTGGACAAGCGCAAGATGCGGCGTGACCTGGCGGATGTCTTCTGCACTATTGAAGAGGGCATCAAGGGGCAGCGTGCCGTGGACTGGCGCCTGGTGGACGAGGTGGTGGTCTCCTCCAGATTCCAGGAGGCGGTCAACGAGCGTGCCCAGGCAATTGCCGACACCTCGGATCGTCCTGAGGACGAGCCCGGCATTGCCCTCGAACCCATCGGGATAGACGGCTCGGAAACCGAAATGCACTACCCCGGTCTCGATCTCTCCATTGATCGGGATACCCGCATCGCCACCCTGACCCTGAAGGGACCGGAGGAAGGGGCCCCTGCCGACGTCGCGACGGCCAAGGCCCAGGGCTGCCACTTCTGGCCGCTGGAGCTGACCCGCTCCCTGGACCATGCCCTGCTGCACCTGCGCACCAACGAGCCGGAGACCGGCACCCTGATCTTCAAGAGCGAGGGTGACGGGGATCGGATTGCAGCCTACGAGACGCTGCTGCTGGACAACCGGGACGACTGGTTCATGCGCGAGGTGATGCTCTACCTGAAGCGGACCCTGAAACGGGTCGACTACACTTCCCGCAGCACCTTCGCCTTCATCGAGCCTGGCAGCTGCTTCAGCGGTTTCTTCGCGGAGCTGCTGTTTGCGGTGGATCGAAGCTACATGCTGGAAGGGCAGTTCGAGGACGACGAGCGCCCGGCGCCCCGGATTCGTCTCTCCGAGTTCAACTTCGGTCCGCTGCCGATGGGCAACGGTCTGACCCGGCTGCAGACCCGCTTCCTGGGCGAGCCGGAGAGCGTGGAGGGGGCACAGAACCTGGTCGGTGAGGCACTGGATGCGGGGGCTGCGGCCGAGGCCGGCCTGGTCACCTTCGCGCTGGATGATATCGACTATGAAGACGACGTCCGCTTCCTGCTGGAGGAGCGGGTCAGCTACTCGCCGGATGCCCTCACCGGGATGGAGGCGAACCTGCGCTTCGCCGGACCCGAGACCATGGAGACCAAGATCTTCGGCCGTCTCAGCGCCTGGCAGAACTGGATTTTCCAACGACCGAACGCGGTTGGCGAGCAGGGTGCCCTGAAGTGTTTCGGCACCGGCGAACGTCCACAATACGATCAGAAAAGGGTGTAACAAAATGAGTGAGCAGATGACAGAGACCAAACCGACTGTTGAGGTTAACTACGCGGACAAGATCCCCAACAACGTCAACCTCTCCGAGGACCGGCGCCTGCAGCGGGCCATGGAGAAGTGGCAGCCGGAGTTTATCGACTGGTGGACCAGCATGGGACCGGACGGCTTCCAGGATGTGGATGTCTACCTGCGTACCGCGGTGGGCGCCGATCCCAAGGGCTGGGCGGTGTTCGACTACGTGAAGATGCCGGAGTACCGCTGGGGTATCCTGCTCGCCTCGAAGGAGGAGGGTCGCACCATCCCCTTCGGCAAGCACAAGGGCGAGCCGGCCTGGCAGGAGGTGCCGGGCGAGTACCGCTCCATGCTCAAGCGCCTGATCGTGATCCAGGGTGACACCGAGCCCGCCTCGGTGGAACAGCAGCGCTACCTGGGCCAGACCTGTCCGTCGCTCTACGACCTGCGCAACCTGTTCCAGGTCAACGTGGAGGAGGGACGCCACCTGTGGGCCATGGCCTACCTGCTGCAGAAGTACTTCGGCAAGGACGGTCGAGAGGAGGCGGAGGCACTGCTGAACCGCCGCTCCGGTGATGCCGACAAGCCGCGCATCCTGGGCGCCTTCAACGAGAAGACCCCGGACTGGCTCTCCTTCTTCATGTTCACCTTCTTCACCGATCGTGACGGCAAGATGCAGCTGGAGTCCCTGGCTCAGTCGGGAT
>JAPHTA010000302.1 GCA_026196475.1 Sedimenticola sp. | reverse complement strand
GGAGGACAACCTCCAGAAACAGGCCGGATGTAAGACTGCAATCGATCCTCTTTACCCAAATTCACTTGGCATACGGGCGGTGTCCATGTAAGAGGTTCCCTAGATAGACGGATCTAATCGTCGTCCATCCACCCGCTCACCGCCTTCACCTCCAGGAACTCCTCCAGACCCCAGCTGCCGCCCTCGCGTCCGTTGCCGGACTGCTTGTAGCCGCCGAAGGGTGAGCCGGCACCCAGGGAGTGACCGTTGATCTCCACCATGCCGGAGCGCAGTTGCCGTGCCACCCGTTTTGCCCGCTCATGGTCCCGGGTCTGCACGTAGTTGGTCAGGCCATAGGCGGTGTCGTTGGCGATCTCCACCGCCTCCTCTTCGCTGTCGAAGGGGATGATGGAGAGCACCGGGCCGAAGATCTCCTCCCTGGCGATCCGCATCTTGTTGTTCACATCGGCAAAAACCGTCGGCCTTACGTAATAACCCCGTTCCATCCCCTCCGGGCGACCCGGTCCGCCGGCCACCAGGCGGGCGCCCTCGTCGATCCCCTGCTGGATCAGGCGCTGGATCTTGTCAAACTGGGCCTGTGACACCACCGGCCCGATGTGCCGCCCCTCGTCCGCGGAGGGACCGACCTCGGTGCCCTCGGCGAGTCGGGTGGCGGTCTCGATCGCCTGCTCATAGAGCGGCCGCTCCACCAGCATGCGGGTGGGGGCGTTGCAGGACTGGCCGCTGTTGTTGAAGCAGTGGCGCAGGCCGCGCTTGATCGCGTTCTCGTCGGCGTCGGCAAAGACCAGGTTGGCGCCCTTGCCGCCCAGCTCCAGGCAGACACGCTTGACCGTGTCGGCGGCACTCTTGGAGATGGCGATGCCGGCCCGGGTCGAACCGGTGAAGGAGATCATGTCCACCTCCGGATGGGCGGTGAGCTGGCTGCCGACCCCGGCGCCGTCGCCGTTGACCAGGTTGAAGACCCCGGGCGGGAAGCCGGCCTGGTCCACCATCTCGGCGAACAGCATGGCGGAGAGGGGCGCGACCTCGGACGGTTTCAATATCACGGTGCAGCCGGCCGCCAGGGCCGGGATCACCTTCAGGGTGACCTGGTTCATGGGCCAGTTCCAGGGGGTGATCAGGCCGCAGACGCCGATCGGCTCCATCAGGATACGGTCGTAGGGGGCGTGGGGCCCCAGTTCACGCTCGAACTCGTAGGTTTTCAGGAGACGGATGAAGTTCTTGATGTGCCATTCGCCGGCGCCGCACTGGGCGGTGCTGGCCAGGGAGATCGGGGCCCCCATCTCGCTGCAGATCGCCTGGGCCATCTCCTCGCTGCGCTCCTGGTAGATATTGGCCAGCCTGCCGAGCAGTGCCAGGCGCTCCTCTTTATTGCTCAGGCTCCAGTTGGCAAACGTATTGCGGGCGGCGGTAACGGCCGCATCGGTATCGGCCTGCCTGCCCAGCGCGATGGTGGCACAGGCCTCCTCGGTGCTGGGGTTGATCACCTCCAGCTCCATCGGGTTGCCAGGGGTGACCCAGCGGCCATTGATATAGAACGCGCGCTTGTCGAGCATTTTGATTACCTCGGTTTTGTCGGGTGGTTTCCTGTAAATCTAGCAGTAATCGGCAGAGGACTCTGTAGGGCGGACGGCAATCGGGCGGAAAAGATCGGAGTCTGATGCCTGTTACAAAAAAACCTATCCTTGACTAAGGTTTGGAGTGACTGAATAAAAAACGCTGGAGAAGATCATGTTCAAACGGATACTCTGCCCGATAGATGGTTCCGAGCACGCCGAGCGGGCGCTTGCATTGGCGATAGACCTGGCGCTGAAATACAACGCCGCGCTGGTGTTGATGCACTCCCTGCTGCGTAATGCGGACACTTCGGCACTCCAGCACTTTGCCGAGGTGGAGGGGTTGGCCGAGAAGGTGCATCCGGAGATAAAACGCCTGCAGACAATGGAGGCGCGGCTGGATGCCAATATTCCGCCCTCGGAAGAGGATGCGATCTCCTCCCGGCTTCTGGTCAATATCGGTCAGCATCTTCTGGATGACGCTAAAGTCGATGCCCGGGAGAAGGGCATTCGGGAGATCGTCACCCTGGTTGTCGATGGCGATCCGGCGGATCGGATACTTCGCGGTATCAAGGAGCATGAGGTGGACTGCGTGGTGATGGGTTCCCGGGGGCTGAGCGATCTGAAGGGGCTGTTCCTGGGCAGCGTGTCGCACAAGGTGACCAACCGGGCGCCCTGTACCGTGATCGCGGTGAAATAGGATGGTGGGTGTGACGGTGTAGCCGGAGCGGTTTCGCCAGGGCGGCGGGTGCAGTAGGATTGGGCAACGCCGTCAGCCGTGGTGGTTGCCGGCTTGAAGTCAAGACATAACGAGATGAAAAGAGTAACAGTCGCCACGGTACTCCTGCTGCCATCGCTATCCGCTCTTGCCGAAAACCCTCAAGCCCATCGCGTGGATGTGGTTACGGGTGCCAAGACCTGGGAGACCCGGTCCAATGGTGTCCATTTCTCCCTGACCCAGTTGTTGCCGGACCAGCTCAGGGCCTTTTACGTCAACCGGGGCTTCACGCTGCAGCAGGCGGAGCCCTACGCCACCTCCTGTGTCTACATGGCGGTGATACGCAACGACGACGCCCCAGGGGTGATCCATTTTGTAAGCAGCGACTGGCCGGTATCGGTGGAGGGCGGGCTGCACGCCCTGCTGCCAGTGGAGGGGTGGCTTGAGCGCCTCTCCGCAGCGGGGGTGAGGAAATCGGCGCTTGTCGCCTTCCGCTGGGCACAGTTTCCGCCGGAGCAGAGCTACCGCCCGGGAGGTGACTGGAACCAGGGCATGCTCTCCATCGGACTGCCCGCCGGCAGCCGGTTCGATATCACGGCGACCTGGGACATCGATGGTGAGACATACCGGGCCGGATTGAAGGAGGTGCAGTGTGCGGGGTAGAAGTCGAGCGATACCGTTTGTGGGCGTGATGATCCTGTGGCTGTTGTTTGGCGCTGCCGTCTGGGGCGCCGAACTGCCGCCACTGACACACAGCCTCACCCCATCCGAAAACAGGCAGCCGGCGCCCGCGCTGCGGCTGCAAAACATGGATGAGGAGATGGTCGATATCCGTGACCTGAAGGGCAGGGTCGTGGTGGTGAACTTCTGGGCCACCTGGTGTCCCCCCTGTCGTCGCGAAATGGGTTCGCTGGAACGACTCTACCAGGCAACCCGGGAGAAGCGCGTGGAGGTGCTGGCGGTGAATATCGGCGAGGATATCGACACGGTGTTCTCCTTCCTGGGTACGGTGGAGCCATCGCCGGGTTTCCCGATGCTGTTCGACTTTGAAGCGGCCTCGATGGAGAGCTGGGGCGTCAAGGGACTGCCCACCACCTACATCATCGCGCCCGATGGCACGATTGCCTACAGTGCGGTTGGGGGGCGGGAGTTTGATCACCCGGAAATCCTGCGCCAGGTACTCGAACTGGCCGTTGAATGATCCGCCCGTACCCGATGTTTGACCCCCTGCCGGAGGCGCACCCTTATGGCGCTTAACAGTGACGCCGTGATGGTGCTGTTCTACGACATCGACGGTGATACGGCCTGGCATGACGACTGGCATACATACGAGCACATGCAAGAGCGGCTCTCCATCCCCGGCTTCATCCGCGCCTCGCGCTGGGTGGCGCAACCGGGCACGCCGCGCTACCTGGTGGTCTACGAAGTGGCCGACACCCGGGTTGCCACCTCCCCGGCCTACCTGGAGCGGCTGAACCGGCCGTCCGACTGGACCCGTTCCATGATGACAAGCTTCCGGGGCATGATACGGGGCTTCTGCAGTGTCCGGGGAAGTGCGGGATTCGGCATGGGTCAGCATGCGCTCACGATACGTTTTTTGCCGCAGGAGGACCGGGAGGAGGCGCTGAGCGAACGGCTGGCGCGGGAGGTGCTGCCGGCAGTCGCCTCCATCAGGGGCATGGCGGGCATCCACCTGTTGCGCCCGGAGCCTCCGCCGCCGATGACCGATGAACAGGCGATCGGGGGCCGGACAGGCCCATGAGCTGGCTGTTGCTGGCTACCGGATACGACGCGGAAGCGTTGCACCGGGTGGCCGATGAACAGCTGGCCCCGCGGGCGCTGGTACGCCACGGCGCTACTCCCGACGTGGAGGTCGGGGTTTACGGTTTGCACTACACCGCCACCGCGCTGGAGGTCTCCCGCTCCTGCCCGCACCCGGTCCTGTCGCCGGATATGCGTGCTACCAGGGGGTAAGGCTCTAGCCTATGCGGTCATCCTCTCCCGGGCACGCCCCGCCTTGTTGCCAGTGCAGGCCTGTGCTAGTTTGTTTCAAATGAAACTGTTACAGGGGGCTTCTGCCATGAAATTGCATGCCGATGATTTTGTTCGCATGAAGGGCGTTAAGCCGATCACCATGCTCACTGCCTACACCTGCCCGGTAGCCCGGGGCATCGAGCAGGCCGGGGTGCCGGTCATCCTGGTCGGGGATACCGTGGGTATGGTGGAGATGGGCTTCGAGAGCACCCGTGAGGTGACCCTCGAGCACATGGAGTACCACGTGGGGGCGGTCCGGCGAGGGGCGACGGATACCCATATCATCGGCGATCTCCCCTACCTGACCGACCGCGATCCGGAGACGGCGCTGGCCAGTGCCCGACGTCTTGTTGCCGCCGGCGCCGACAGTATCAAGCTGGAGGGGCCCAAGTTGGATGTGATTGGCCACCTGGTGGCGAACGGTATCCCGGTGGTGGGGCATACCGGCCTTACGCCGCAGACCGCCAAGAACTTCAAAAAGGTGGGTGGCAGCAGCAGCGAGGCGGCCCGGATCATGCAGGAGGCAAAACAGATCGAGGCGGCGGGTGCCTTCATGGTGGTGCTGGAGCACATTCCCTACGCCCTGGCGCGCTCGATCCGGGATGCGCTGCGCATTCCCACCATCGGTATCGGTGCCGGTCCGGACTGTGACGGCCAGGTGCTGGTGATCAACGACGCCCTGGGCCTGGGTGACTACTGGCCGCCGTTCTCCAAGCAATACGCCCACGCCAGTCGCACCATCCTGGAGGTGGCCCGTGCCTTCTCCGGCGAGGTGGAGTCGGGTG
>JAPHTA010000307.1 GCA_026196475.1 Sedimenticola sp. | reverse complement strand
CCTGCCCGCACCTGGGCATCTACTACTGCCTGTCGAAGATCCGCAACACCACCATCTCCGGCGACATCGGCTGCTACACCCTGGGTGCCGGCCACCCCTGGAACGCCCTCGACACCACCGTCTGCATGGGCGCCTCCATGGGCATCGCCCACGGCCTGGACAAGGGCCGGGTGGAGAGCGACCGGGACAAGAAGGTGATCGCCGTGATCGGCGACTCCACCTTCATGCACATGGGCATGCAGGGGCTGCTCGACATCACCTACAACAACGGCAACGTCACCATCCTGCTGCTGGACAACCGGGCGGTGGGCATGACCGGCGGCCAGGACAACCCGGCCAGCGGTCGGGACATCCATGGCCAGGAGGCATCAAGGGTCGACTTCCGCAAGCTGTGCGAGGCGCTGGGGGTAAAATCGGAGCGTATCCACGAGGTCAATCCCTACGAGCTGCCGACCCTGTTCAACGCCCTGCGCGAGGAGGTCAAGATAGCGGAGCCGTCGGTGATCATCACCAACCAGCCCTGCGTGCTGATCGACTTCTACGGCGCCCAGCCCGCCTTTACCGTGGATGAGGAGAAGTGCACCGGCTGCGGCAACTGCCTGGATATCGGCTGCCCGGCTATCCTGGTCACCCGGCGCGAGACCGTGGTCAAGCCGAACGGCAAGGAGAAGGAGCTGGCATTTGTAAAGATCGAGAGCGGTGCCTGCACCGGCTGTGACCTGTGCCCCAAGACCTGCGGGCCGGATGCCATACTGCCGCTGGCGGAGTTCGTGCGCCAGTAGGACGCGGCCACCGATGACAACAACGATCCCAACCGAGTATCCATTGTGAGCGAAAACAACATAACCAATATCCTGGTCGCCGGTATCGGCGGCCAGGGCGTCATGACCGCGGCCGAGGTGCTCTCCCAGGCCGCCCTCATCCAGGGCTTCGACGTAAAGAAGACCGAGGTGGCCGGCATGGCCCAGCGCGGCGGCGTGGTCACCTCCCATGTCCGCTTCGGCAAGCAGGTTCTCTCTCCCGCCATTCCACCGGGCGAGGCGGATATCCTGGTCGGCTTCGAGCCGGCCGAGGCGCTGCGCTGGATCAACCACCTGCGGCCCAGCGGCGTGGCCATGGTCAACACCACCCGCCAGGAGCCGCCGGTGGTGAGCCTGGGCCTGTACGACTACCCGGAAGACCCGGTGGGCGAGATCGCCCGCACCGGACGTGAATATCACGCCTTCGACGCCGGCGCCATCGCCCGCGAGCTGGGCAACTTCAGGCTGGTCAACACGGTCATGCTGGGTGCCATCTCGGAGCTTCTGCCGTTTCCCGCCGAGGCGCTCAAGAACGAGATCCTGGACCGCTTCCGGGGGCGCAAGCCGGAGCTGGTGGAGATCAACGACAAGGCGTTCGAGCTGGGTCGCAAGGCCAGCACAGAAAGCTGAATATCCCTGTCGCAACCGGCACGCCGCCGCAGTGACCACACGGCACCTGCGACGGCGGCACACCTCCCCATCGGAGCGGTTTTCCGTTATGCTTCCTGCCTGCCGAGGCGCGGCAGGATCCCACAGCTAACGAAACCGCGAGTTCCCGATGACTGAATGGCACCCCACATCCTGGCAGCAGAAGCCGGCCAGACAACAGGCTACCTATCCTTCGCCAGAGGCGCTGGATGCCACCCTGCAGCAACTCTCCCTGCTGCCACCGCTGGTCACCTCGTGGGAGATCGAGTCCCTCAAGAGCCAGCTGGCCGCCGCCTCCCGGGGCGAGGCCTTTCTGCTGCAGGGAGGTGACTGCGCCGAGCACTTCGCCGACTGCAACTCGCAGATCGTCACCAACAAGCTGAAGATCCTGCTGCAGATGAGCCTGCTGCTGATCCACGGCCTGAACAAGCCGGTGATCCGGGTCGGCCGCATTGCCGGCCAGTACGCCAAGCCGCGCTCCGCCGATACCGAGACCGTCGAAGGGGTGACCCTGCCGAGCTACCGCGGCGACCTGATCAACGGACCCGAATTCACCGCCGAGGCACGCACCCCCGACCCGGTGCGCCTGCTGCGTGGCTATGGCCGGGCCGCCATGACCCTGAACTTCATCCGCGCCCTCTCCGACTGCGGCTTCGCCGACCTCCACCACCCGGAGAACTGGGACCTGGACTTCATGCACCACTCCCCACTGGGGGAGGAGTACCAGAAGGTGGTCAGCGACCTGGCCCACTCGCTGAAGTTCATGGAGACCCTGGGCAGCGCGCGCAACCAGGAGCTGAACCGGATCCAGTTCTTCACCAGTCACGAGGGGCTGCACCTGCACTACGAGCAGTCCCTGACCCGCCAGGTGCCGAACCGCAGCGGCTACTACAACCTGACCACCCACCTGCCCTGGATCGGATTCCGCACCGCCACCACCACCGATGCCCACGTGGAGTACTTCAGCGGTATCGAGAACCCGGTCGGGGTAAAGGTGGGGCCCGGAATGTCACAGCAGTGGATCCAGGAGCTGGTGGAGCGTCTCAACCCGCGCAACGAGGCCGGCAAGTTGCTGTTCATCCACCGATTCGGTGCGCAGCGTATTGGCGAGGAGCTGCCGGGCCTGATCGAGGCGGTACAGCGCACCGGGCAGCAGGTGCTGTGGGTCAGCGATCCGATGCACGGTAACACCGAATCCACCCGCAATGGCTACAAGACCCGTCGTTTCGACAATATCCTGGGCGAACTGGAGCAGGCGATCGCGATTCACCGTGACTGCGGCAGCGTTCTCGGCGGGGTGCATTTCGAACTCACCGGGGACGATGTGACCGAGTGCATCGGCGGCGCCCGAGGTCTGGACGAGGAGGGCCTGAAACGGGCCTACAAGACCCAGGTGGATCCACGCCTCAACTACGAACAGGCGCTGGAGATGGCGATGGCGATCACCCGCAGACTGGGCGGGGATGATCGATAGACAATACCGCTCCGGGGCGCCTGTTGCTGCCCTGACAGAGAGGAAAGCCGGTTGTCAAGCCGCGAATGAACGCGAATAGACGCAGAGGTACAACGCAAGCGCCCGGGCTGAAGGAGGGATCGGGGTCGAACAGGGAATCGGAAAACGGAAAAACTTCCTCCCCTTGCGAATTCTCAATGCGGCAGGCCGGCCCGCTGTGGTCAACTAGGTCCACGGTCGGGGCGGTGACCAAAGGCAGTATCGTAGCAGTGCCACCTACCCTGACCTACTCCTCCTTTTGGAATTCTGGCCGCAACCTCCTTGCGGCCATTTTTTTGCCCGGGCCGTTGACCCCATTTCAACCGCCAAACCCGCGAAATCGGTTGGGGTCACCCTGCGAAGCCCAACATTTGCTGTTGCACGCATCCCTGATCTGTTGGGGTTCGCTCTACTCACCCCAATCTACACATACGGCGAAGGCGCCGCTCCCCGATCGATAAGGGCTGTAGGAGGCCCGCCCCCGGGCCGATGGAATCCGGCACCATTTCCGAACAGCCTGTAGTTAAGGTCAGCGTGCGAATCCCGACATCCGGTGTTGAATGCGACTACCATTTGTCGGGGTTCATTTCATTCACCCCAACCTACAGGCTGACGGATCGGCTAGGCAGCCTGCAGCCTGGCCGGCAGCGCCTCCTTCAGCTTCCGCGCCATGTCGTGCAGCAGGGTATCGGTGGTATCCCAGTCGATGCAGGCATCGGTGACCGAAACCCCGTACTTCAGATCCTTCAGGTCCGCCGGTATCGACTGGTTTCCGAACTCCAGGTTGCTCTCCAGCATCAGACCGGTGATCGAGCGGTTGCCCTCCAGCACCTGGTTGACCACGTTTTCCGCCACCAGGGGCTGCAGTTCCGGCTTCTTGCTGGAGTTGCCGTGACTGCAGTCGATCATGATGCTCAGCGGCAGGTTGGCCTTGCGCAAAGCCTCCTCGCACAGCGCCACGTTGACCGAGTCGTAGTTGGGTCCGGCGTTGCCGCCACGCAGGATCACGTGGCCGCAGACGTTGCCCTTGGTCTGGATCACCGTCACCTGGCCCTTCTGATTGATGCCCAGGAAGCTGTGCGGGTTGGCCACCGACTCCAGGGCGTTGATCGCCACCGCCAGGCCGCCGTCGGTGCCGTTCTTGAAGCCGACCGGCATGGAGAGGCCGGAGGCCATCTCGCGGTGAGTCTGGGACTCGGTGGTGCGGGCACCGATCGCGGCCCAGGCGAAAAGGTCTCCCAGGTACTGGGGATTGAACGGATCCAGCGCCTCGGTAGCCACCGGCAGGCCGAGCTCCGCCAGCCACACCAGCAGTTCCCGCGCCTTGTGCAACCCCTCCTCGATATGGAAGGTGTCGTCCATGCGCGGATCGTTGATCAGCCCCTTCCAGCCGACCGTGGTGCGCGGCTTTTCGAAGTAGATGCGCATCACGATGTAGAGGGTATCGTCCAGCTCGTCGTGCAGCTTTTTCAGGCGCAGGGCGTACTCCTTTGCCGCCTCCACGTCGTGGATGGAACAGGG
>JAPHTA010000084.1 GCA_026196475.1 Sedimenticola sp. | reverse complement strand
CTTGCCCACACCCTCACCAACAAACTCCTGCACACGCCCAGCACCCAGATTCGCCAGGCCGGTTTCGAGGGCCAGTCGGACCTGCTGGAGGCGGCCAACACCCTGTTCCAGATCAGCGATAAAAGTACTCAATGAAAAATAGGCGGGAGAGACAATTTTCACGGCCGAAGGCCGCCCGTGAGGGTGCGGCACAGGAATGTGCCGGATGAAGGCATCCATACGCAGCAAGCTGGAGCAGATAGCCGAACGATTTGAAGAGATCACCGCCCTCCTTGCAGAACCCGAGATACAGAACAACCAGAACCGGTATCGTGAGCTGAGCCGCGAGTATGCCCAGTTGGAACCGGTGATCGACTGCTTCAGCCGCTACCGGGAAGTGGAACAGAGCATCCTCAGCGCCAGCGAACTGCTTAACGATCCGGAGATGGCGGACCTGGCCCGGGAGGAGCTGGCCGAGGCCAAGTCGGAACGCGAAGAACTGGAACCACGCCTGCAACTTCTGCTGATCCCCCCGGATCCGAACGATAACCGCAATATCTTCCTTGAGATCCGGGCCGGCACCGGTGGTGCGGAGGCAGCCCTTTTCGCCGGCGACCTGCTACGGATGTACCTGCGCTACGCCGAACAGATGGGGTGGCAGGCGGAAACCATAAGCGAAACCGCCGGAGAGCAGGGGGGCTACAAGGAGGTGGTCAGCCGGATCTCCGGGCACAACGTCTACTCCAGGCTCAAGTTTGAGTCCGGCACCCACCGGGTACAACGGGTTCCCGAGACCGAATCCCAGGGCCGGGTGCATACCTCGGCCTGCACCGTGGCGATACTCCCCGAGGCCGAGGAGATCGACCAGGTGGAGATCAGCAACAACGACCTGAGAATAGACACCTTCCGCGCCTCCGGTGCCGGTGGCCAGCACGTCAACAAGACCGATTCCGCAGTGCGTATAACCCACCTGCCATCCGGTATTGTGGTGGAGTGCCAGGATGAACGCTCGCAACACAAGAACAAGGCGCGAGCCCTCTCCCTGCTGCAGGCCCGCCTCCTCTCCGGAATGCAGGAGCAGCAGGCAACCGAACAGGCCCGGTCGCGCAAACTGCAGGTCGGCAGCGGCGATCGATCCGAGCGCATTCGTACCTACAATTTCCCGCAGAACCGGATCACTGACCACCGCATCAATCTCACCCTGTACAAGCTCGACGAGATCATGGCCGGCGCGGTCGACCAGGTGATCGACCCGCTGGAACAGGAGCACCAGGCAGAGCAACTGGTTGCGCTGGCTGAAACCGGACAAGCCACGGCCTGAAGCAGCATGAACCCCGCAACCCTGCGCCAGATGCTGGAGAGGTACACCCGGCCGGGCGGCATCCCGCGGCTGGAAGCGGAGGTCCTGCTCTGCCACCTCCTGCAGCGCCCCCGCAGCTATCTCTACGCCTGGCCGGAGAGAGCGCTCGACCCTGCACAGCAGGAGCAGCTTGAGGAGCTGGTGAGGCGCCGCCAGGACGGGGAGCCCATCGCCTACATAACCGGCCAGCGCGAATTCTGGTCGCTTACGCTTCGCGTGACAGCAGACACACTGATCCCGCGACCGGAAACCGAAATCCTGGTCGAACAGGCCCTGCATAAGCTGCAAGCACTGCCGGAAGCCCGGGTTGCCGACCTCGGCACCGGCAGCGGCGCAATTGCGGCCGCCATTGCCAGCGAGAGACCCGGCGATCACATCATCGCAACAGACATCTCCACAGCCGCACTGGCAGTGGCACGACACAACTTCGTCGCCCTCGGCCTGAACAACATCGAGACCCGGCAGGGCTCCTGGACGGAGGCGCTGCCCGGCGAGCTGAAATTTGACCTGCTGCTGAGCAACCCACCCTACGTGGCCGACGGCGACCCCCACCTGGCGCGGGACGGACTGCCCCGGGAACCGGGCACCGCCCTCACATCGGGCGTGGACGGGCTGGATGATATCCGGCACCTGGCTGCCACCACCAGGGAGCACCTGAAGCCGGGGGGCTGGCTGCTTCTTGAGCACGGCATGACACAGGGCCACGCGGTTCGCGAGTGTCTGTCCACGGCTGGCTACCGGGAGGTGTACACGGCGCCGGATTTGGAAGGCCGCGAACGAGTCAGCATGGGTCGCACCCCCCTCTGGCAAAGACTGCACAGAGGCAACCTTTAATTCATTTCAGACACGCATATAACGCTTGATAATTTCTGTACAGTGTTTAGGATCATCAGCATGGATACCGACGATAGCGACGTCATCAAGCACCGTGAAATCGTCTTCACGGAGCTGCACCCTGACCCTGAGCAGGCACACTCGGCGGCACGCCTGCTGACGGATATCGAGGGGGTGATAGAGGCCTACGCCGAGCACCGGCTGTTGCTCCGGATACGCTATCATGTCCTGCAGATCTCTCTCGAGCAGATCGAGGGGGCCCTGGTTGATTGCGGATTCCATCTCAGCAGCAAACTGATTCACAAGATCTCCCGAGCCCTCTACTACTACACCGAAGAGATCCAGCGCGCCAACAACGGCTGCAGCGAAGACGACCACAACAGCACGAGAAAAATATTTATCAACCGCTACGAGCACAGAAATCACGGTTGCGCCGACCGCCGCCCCGAACACTGGCGCAAGTACCTGTAGCAGGACCCTACAGCGAGATCGTCCACTTCAGGCGGCCGATAGGCGGGAAATGCCATCCTGGACCAGGCCTGAGAAAGAGATCACCTGATCCACCTCTATGAATGACGACCAACTTCTCCGTTACAGCCGGCAGATCATGCTGCCCGCCATCGGCATCGAGGGCCAGGAACGACTTCTCGGCTCGCGGGTATTGTTGTTCGGGCTTGGCGGGCTCGGCTCCCCGGCGGCCATGTACCTGGCCGCCGCCGGCGTGGGCGAGTTGGTGCTGGTCGATTTCGATCGGGTCGACCTGACCAACCTGCAGCGGCAGATCATCCACAGCACCGGCTTCATCGGCCAGCTCAAGGTCGACTCGGCGCGCCAGACCCTGCGCGCGCTCAATCCCGACTGCCGGATAGAGACCGTCTCCAGCAAGCTGGAGGGCGACGAGCTGGCACGGGAGGTGGAGAAGGCCGATCTGGTGATCGATGGCACCGACAACTTCACCACCCGGTTCGCCATCAACGACGCCTGCGTGGCAACCCGGACACCCCTGGTCTCCGGCGCCGCGATCCGCATGGAGGGACAGGTCTCGGTCTTCTCGGGTCAGGCCGATGCACCCTGCTACCGTTGCCTGTACGGTAACAGCGGCGAACTGGACGAGAGCTGCTCACAGAATGGCGTTGTCTCCCCGCTGGTGGGTATTATAGGCAGCGTGCAGGCGCTGGAGGCGATCAAGCTACTGACCGGCGCCGGGAAGCCACTGATCGGCCGGCTCCTGGTGCTGGATGCCATGGAGATGCAGTGGCAAACCCTGAAACTGAAAAAGGATCCCGCCTGTCGCACTTGCGGCCGGAAATAAGACGCCAGAAATGAGCCTTCGTAAATTACCGGCCGAAAAGGCCGCCTACCTTGATGGCCTGCGCAGGGACATCGTGTTCAGCGATACCCTGAGAGGCATCACACTCACCTACCATACCACCTGGGGCCTGTTCTCACCCAAGGGGATTGACGAGGGCAGTCGCCTGCTACTGGATCACCTGGAGGTAAAACCGGAGGACGACACGCTGGACCTGGGCTGCGGTTACGGCCCGCTCGGACTGACTCTGGCACGCCTGGCCCCAGGGGGCACCAGCATGCTGGTGGACAAGGACTTCATGGCCGTGGAGTACAGCCGTCGCAATGCCCGCCTGAACGGCATCGACAATGCGGAGATCCTGCTTAGCAACGGCTTTGACCAGGTCGGCCAGAGACACTTTGACCTGATCGTCTCCAACCTGCCGGCGAAGACCGGAAAAGAGCTCTACTACCTCTATTTCTACGATGCGCTGGTGCGAATGAAGCCGGGCGCCCGGTTTTACGTGGTTACCATTAATGGTCTGCGCAAGTTCGTCCAACGCGCCTTCATGGAGGTGTTCGGCAACTACAGCAAGCTGAAGCAGGGACGAACCTACACCGTGGCCATGGCCACCCTGGCAGACCGGCCGTGACGGGCAGAGGTTGCGGAAGGTGGACAGCAGACTGAAACCACACTATTTTAGGCGTTTTCGCCAGAGAGGCTGGACACTCGATACGCCCCGCGCCAGCCGGCACAACACTGAGGGGAACGGACAGGGAGAGGCCGGACACAATCATGACCCAAGCCAAAATACTGGTTGCCGATGACGACATCTTCACCCTAACCCAGATCAGCAGCGGCCTCGGCGAGGCCGGTTATCAGGTGCTCAGCGCAGAGGACGGCGCGGAAGCGGTCAGGATCGGGCTCGAATACCGCCCCGACCTGGCAATCCTGGATATCCGCATGCCTGGAATGAGCGGCATCGAGGCAGCCCGGGAATTGCGCCAGCAGGGCCGGATCAACGCGCTGTTTCTGAGCGCCTACAGCGATCGGGAGATCGTGGAGAAGGCGACCCGTGAGGGGGCACTCGGCTACCTGGTCAAGCCACTCAACATCCAGCAACTGATACCCGCCATCGAAGCGGCTCTACGACGGGCGAAGGATCTGCAGCAACTGCAGCAGAAGAAGGAGGACCTGACCGAGGCGATCGGCCGAAACCGGGAGATCAGCGTCGCAGTCGGCATCTATATGGAGCGCTTCGCTGTGGGTGAGCGGATCGCCTTCGACGCGCTACGCCGCTTTGCGCGCTCCCAGCGCGTCAAGTTGGCGGCACTGGCGCGTGACCTGGTGACAGACCATGTCCGCCGGGATCAGCTGATCCAGCAGATCCGACAACACGCCGACGCCGCGAACTAGGAAGCAAGGAGTCGGAGTCAAGCCGCGCAAGACAGGGCGCATCTGCTCCACACAGGGGTGGCTTGAACCCGACCCCTGAGCCATTCTGCCAAACCCATCAGCCCGGGGCGGATCTCCTGCAGGTCGAATCAAGCGCAGGAGCGGTGCCCCGTTGCAGATGAAAAATACACGGATTGACAGGTAGGGTGGTCACGCTGTCTGTGCCCACGCGGTTCCTGAATCCGTAACCGGCAGCGTTACCCGATGTCGGCTTGACTCCCCGGTAGATACCGCCCGAGATGGATAACCCGTCCCCGGATGAAACATCCGGGCCAGGGCCTGTTACAGCTTCTTCAAAAGCAATTGGTTGACCTGTTGCGGGTTGGCCTTGCCTTTGGACTGCTTCATCACCTGGCCAACGAAAAACCCGAGCATTTTCGGCTTCTTCTTGTCATCTGCAGCCCGGTAGTTGGCAACCTGTTCCGGGTTGGCGGCCAGTACCTCGTCCACCACCGCCTCGATGGCGCTGCTATCAGTAATCTGTTTCAGGCCACGCGCCTCGATGATCTCGTCCGCGCTCCCCTCGCCCAGCCACATCGCCTCGAACACCTGCTTGGCAATCTTGCCGGAGAGGGTCTTATCCACGATCCGCAACAGCATTTCGCCCAGCCGGTCTGCTGTTACCGGGCTCTCGGCCAGCTCCAGGCCGGCCTTGTTGAGCGCCCCGGACAGTTCACCCATCACCCAGTTGGCGGCCAGCTTGGCATCCCCGGCCACCTGCGCGGTCTGTTCGAAAAAATCCGCCAGCCCACGGTTGGCGGTAAGCACGGAGGCGTCGTAGGCGCCCAGCCCGAACTCACGCTGAAAGCGTTCCCGCCGGGCATCCGGCAGCTCCGGCATCGCCTCCCGCACCGCTTCGATCAGCCCCTCTTCCACCTCCACCGGCAACAGGTCGGGATCGGGGAAATAGCGGTAGTCGTTGGCCTCCTCCTTGGAGCGCATGGCGCGGGTCTCGTCCCGGTCTGCATCGTACAGCCGGGTCTCCTGCACCACCTTGCCACCGCCCTCGATCAGGTCGATCTGCCGCTCCACTTCGATATTGATGGCGCGCTCCAGAAAACGGAAGGAGTTGAGATTCTTCAGCTCGGCCCGGGTTCCCAGCGGGCCGCCGGGAGGTCGCACCGAGACGTTGGCGTCACAACGGAACGAGCCCTCCTGCATGTTGCCATCGCAGATACCCAGGTACTGTACGATCTGGTGGATCTTGCGCGCGTAGGCGACCGCCTCCCTGGCCGATCGCATGTCCGGCTCGGAGACAATCTCCAGCAACGGCGTGCCGGCACGGTTCAGGTCGATACCAGTCATGCCATGGAAATCCTCGTGCAGTGACTTGCCGGCGTCCTCCTCCAGGTGCGCACGGGTCACGCCGATGCGTTTCGGTTCGGCGTCCTCAAGCAGAATCTCCACCTCGCCGCGACCCACGATCGGCAGCTCGAACTGGCTGATCTGGTAGCCCTTGGGCAGGTCCGGATAGAAGTAGTTCTTGCGCGCGAACACCGAACGGCGCCCGATCTCGGCGTTGATCGCCACGCCGAAGGTGATCGCCATGCGTACCGCCTCCCGGTTGAGTACCGGCAGCACCCCGGGCATGGCGAGATCGATGCTGCACGCCTGGCTGTTGGGTTCGGCCCCATAAGCGGTTGAGGCTCCGGAGAAGATTTTCGACTTTGTAGCCAGCTGGGCATGGATCTCAAGCCCGATGACGGTTTCCCATTGCATAATCTGTCTCTGCGTTGCGTGGTTCGGTTACTCGGAAGTGACCGGGGTGGCCAGGTGCCAGTTGCTCTCCTGCTGCAGCCGGTGGGCCGCATTCAGCAGTCGGCCCTCGTCAAAGTAGTTGCCGATCAGCTGCAGCCCCACCGGCATCCCGTCCACCGGGCGCACCGGGATCGACATTCCCGGCAGTCCGGCCAGGTTGGCCGCAATGGTGTAGATATCGCACAGGTACATGTTGACCGGATCGTCCGCCTTCTCCCCCAGGCCAAAAGCGGTGGAGGGGGCGGTCGGGCCCATGATCAGGTCAACCTTTTCAAACGCCGCCCGGAAATCATCCGAGATCCGGTGTCGCAGCTTCTGCGCCTTCAGGTAGTAGGCGTCGTAATAGCCTGCCGAGAGGGCGTAGGTACCGATCATGATGCGGCGCTTCACCTCCTGGCCGAAGCCCTCACCCCGGGAGCGCTTGTAGAGATCCTCCAGGTCCTTCGGCTCTCTGCAGCGGTAACCGTAGCGCACCCCGTCGAAGCGCGAGAGGTTGGATGAGCACTCTGCCGGCGCCACCACGTAGTAGGTGGGCACCGCCAGATGGGTGTTTGGCAGGCTGATCTCCACCAGTTCCGCCCCCAGGCGCACATACTCGTCCAGTGCCAGCTGCACCGAGGCCGCAATCTCCTCGTCCAGGGCGGCATCCATGTATTCCTTCGGCACACCGATACGCAGTCCTTTCAGATCCTGCTCCAGCGCAGCGCGGTAGTCGGCTACCGGCTGCTCGGCACTGGTCGAGTCCCTCTCGTCGAAGCCGGCCATCACCTCCAGCATCAGCGCTGCATCCTCGGCACTTCGGGTCATCGGGCCACCCTGATCAAGCGAGGAGGCAAAGGCGATCATGCCGAAGCGGGAGACCCGGCCGTAGGTCGGCTTGAGGCCGGTGATACCACAGAAGGCCGCCGGCTGGCGGATCGAGCCGCCGGTGTCGGTACCGGTGGCGGCCACGCAGAGCCCAGCCGCTACCGCGGCTGCCGAACCGCCGGAGGAGCCTCCGGCTACCCGCTCCGGATGCCATGGATTGCGTACCGCTCCGTAGTAGCTGGTCTCGTTGGAGGAGCCCATGGCGAACTCGTCCATATTGGTCTTGCCCAGCATCACCGCGCCGGCCTCCCTGAAGCGGCTCACCACATGAGCGTCGTAGGGGGCGATGAAGTTGTCCAGCATGCGCGACCCGCAACTGGTACGCACACCCTCGCTGCAGAAGATATCCTTGTGCGCGATTGGAATTCCGGCCAGCAGCCCCGCATCACCGCCACGGATGCGGCGGTCTGCCAGCTCCGCCTCCTGCAGCGCCGACTCCTCGCAGACAGTGATGTAGCTGTTCAGCTGCGGATTCAGAGCGGCGATCCGGTCCAGGTACTCCCGGGTCAGCTCGACACTGGAAAATTCGCCCGCGCGCAGCGACTGCGCCAGGGCTGAGATACTTTGGCTACGCATTAACCCCACCCACTAGAAATCGTTATCCCTGCATCCTGGTACGTCCGGTACGGAACACCACTCATTCGATTACCCTGGGAACCAGGTAGAGGCCGGCCTCAGTCAGCGGCGCAATCGCCTGGAACTGCTCCCGCCGGTCCTCCTCGGTCACCTCGTCCGCCCTCAGCCTCTGTGCCATGTGCAGCGGATGGGCCATCGGCTCCACGCCGCCGGTGTCAGCCTCCTCCATCTGCGCCACCAGATCGAGGATGTTCGAGAGATCGCCGGTTACCGCATCCAGCTCATCCTTACTCATTGCCAGGCGCGCCAGGTGCGCAATTTTCTCCACTTCGGACCTTTTCAGAGACATAGCTTCCTCATACAGGCAATTAATTGGGCGATAAGGTGGAACAGGGGGATACAGAGCGCACGCCGCCGTGGTTTACTGTACGCTCCGACAACCACCGGATACGCAAGAGGGGGAAATTAACATATTTGAGCCTTCGAGTGCAGCCGTAAAAATGTTACCCGGCGCGCCAAATCGGCTTTTTTTGAAGCAGAGTTCCTTGCCCAAAGCCCCCTGCGATTGCTAGATTACGTCTTTTCCCGGGGCACATCGACACTGGCGAAGCCCTGCAATACTCAATGACTCACCTCACGGGACATCAAATTCGCAATGTTTAGACGCATACGCGGGCTCTTCTCCAACGATCTGTCGATCGATCTCGGAACGGCCAATACCCTGAT
>JAPHTA010000245.1 GCA_026196475.1 Sedimenticola sp. | reverse complement strand
TGCAGCGGCAAGACGGTATCAATCGTTTACTGTTATAACCTACGTTTACGTTAACGTCACATTCTTTTTATTCTTGAACCTGTGATCAGGCAGCGTTTCCCGGTCACAGCTGGACTGCCGAGCACAATATTGACGTTTACGTTAACGTAAGGTAATTTTAGACTGAACATCGACTACACCGGTCACCAGGATCGCCGCGAGCGCCCTTTCCGGCGGCAGTTTTTTCATATATTCAAGCAGGTTACGGAACCAACTGGAGACACCATGGCAAACGTCCCTCAGGCAAACAATGTTGTCGATATGGCCCCCCAAACCCACAAGATCCGTTTTGTCACTGCGGCCAGCCTGTTTGATGGGCACGACGCCTCAATCAACATTATGCGGCGGATTCTACAGGCTCAGGGTGCCGAGGTGATTCACCTGGGGCACAACCGGTCGGTGGCGGAGATCGTGAATGCCGCGCTGCAGGAGGATGCCCAGGGTATCGCCATCAGCTCCTACCAGGGGGGCCATGTTGAGTACCTGAAGTACATGGTGGACATGCTGAAGGAGAAGGGCGGCAGCAAAATCCGAATCTTCGCCGGAGGCGGTGGCGTGATCGTGCCGGAGGAGATCAGGGAGCTGCACGACTACGGTGTGACCCGCATCTTCTCACCGGAGGATGGCCAGAAAATGGGGCTGGTGGGGATGATCCAGTCGGCACTGGAGCAGAGCGACTTCGATCCCGGTGCCCTGGCACCCAAGGATCTGCAGCCGATCGAGCAGGGTGACTGGCGGGCGCTGGCCCAGATCATCACCTGCCTGGAGAACGAGAGCCGGGGTGAAAAGCTGGCCAAGCAGATCCGCAAGGCGATCAAGGGCATGGACAAGAGGATACCGGTGCTCGGCATCACCGGTACCGGCGGCTCCGGCAAGTCCTCCCTCACCGACGAGCTGATCCGTCGCTTCCGCCTCGGCCAGCAGGACAGCCTGAAGATCGCTATCATCGCGGTGGACCCGACCCGCCGCAAGACCGGCGGCGCCCTGCTCGGCGACCGTATCCGCATGAACTCAATCGAACATCCGAATATCTTTTTCCGCTCGGTGGCCACCCGTGACGCCAGCGGCGAGGTGCCGGAATACGTCAGCGACATCGTCAACGCCTGCAAGCTGGCAGAGTTCGATTTCATCATCGTGGAGACCCCGGGCATCGGCCAGGGAGATGCCGGAATCGTGCCCCTGGTGGACACCTCGCTCTACGTGATGACCCCGGAGTTTGGCGCCCAGAGCCAGCTGGAGAAGATCGACATGCTGGACTTCGCCGACTTCGTGGCAATCAACAAGTTCGACCGCAAGGGGGCCGACGACGCCCTGCGCGACGTGAGCAAGCAGGTGCAGCGCAACCAGGAGGCGTTCTCAACCCCGGTGGAGGAGATGCCGGTATTCGGCACCATCGCCGCCCGTTTCAACGACGAGGGGGTGACCGCCCTCTACCACGGCCTGCGTGAGCGGCTGGTGGAGCTGGGCATGCATGCCGAGGAAGACGCCCTGCCCCGCCCCCACGTGAAGTGCTCCAGCGGCAAGAACGTGATCGTGCCGCCACAGCGCGCCCGATACCTGGCGGAGATCGCGGAGACGGTGCGTGACTACAAGCAGACCGTGGCCGAGCAGTCCCGGATCGCCCGCGAGCGGCAGCAGCTGAGCGAGAGCAAGCGCATGCTGGAGGCGGCCGGCAGCCCGGCCGAGGGCCTGGACGAGCTGATCGCCCAGCGCGACCAGGCGCTGGACAGCCGGGCCCGCAAGCTGCTGGAAATCTGGCCCCAGGTGAAGAAGAGCTACTCCGGCGACGAGTACGTGGTGAAGATCCGCGACAAGGAGATCCGCACCCAGCTCACCCGCACCACCCTCTCCGGTACCAGGATTCCGAAGGTGGTACTGCCAAAATACGAGGACCAGGGCGAACTGCTGAAGTGGCTGCTGCTGGAGAACCTGCCCGGCACCTTCCCCTACACCGCGGGGGTGTTCGCTTTCAAGCGCGAGGGCGAGGACCCGACCCGCATGTTCGCCGGTGAAGGGGATGCCTTCCGCACCAACCGTCGCTTCAAAAAGTTGTCGGAACACTCTGATGCCAAACGGCTTTCCACCGCGTTCGATTCGGTCACGCTGTACGGCTGTGATCCCGACGGGCGACCCGACATCTACGGCAAGATCGGCAACTCCGGGGTCTCCATCGCCACCCTGGACGATATGAAGGTACTCTATGACGGGTTTGACCTGTGCAACCCGAGCACCTCGGTATCGATGACCGTGAACGGCCCGGCACCGATGATCCTGGCCATGTTCCTGAACAGCGCCATCGACCAGCAGGTCAGCAAGTTCGAATCGGACAACGGGCGCCAGCCCACCGACGAGGAGATCGAGAAGATCCGCGCCTGGACCCTCTCCAACGTGCGCGGCACGGTACAGGCGGACATCCTCAAGGAGGACCAAGGCCAGAACACCTGCATCTTCTCCACCGAGTTTGCGCTGAAGCTGATGGGCGACATCCAGGAGTACTTCGTGCACAACCAGGTGCGCAACTTCTACTCCGTCTCCATCTCCGGCTACCACATCGCCGAGGCCGGGGCCAATCCGATCTCCCAGCTCGCCTTCACCCTGGCCAACGGCTTCACCTACGTGGAGACCTACCTGGCCCGGGGCATGGACATCGACGAGTTCGCTCCCAACCTGTCGTTCTTCTTCAGCAACGGAATGGATCCGGAGTACTCGGTGATGGGCCGGGTGGCGCGACGCATCTGGGCCAGCGCCATGCGCTTCAAGTACGGCGCCAACGAGCGCAGCCAGAAGCTGAAGTACCACATCCAGACCTCGGGCCGCTCGCTGCACGCCCAGGAGATGGACTTCAACGACATCCGCACCACCCTGCAGGCACTGATCGCGATCTACGACAACTGCAACAGCCTGCACACCAACGCCTACGACGAGGCGATCACCACCCCCACCGAGGAGTCGGTGCGACGCGCCCTGGCAATCCAGTTGATCATCAACAACGAGTGGGGGCTGAGCAAGAACGAGAACCCCAACCAGGGCGCCTTCATCATCGAGGAGCTGACCGAACTGGTGGAGGAAGCGGTTTTGGGCGAGTTTGAGCGAATCTCCGAGCGCGGCGGCGTGCTGGGAGCGATGGAGACAGGCTACCAGCGCGGTAAGATCCAGGACGAATCACTGCACTACGAGCATAAGAAACATGACGGCTCGCTGCCGATCATCGGCGTCAACACCTTCCTCAACCCGAAGGGTGAGAAGGAGTTTACGGTTGAGCTGGCCCGCTCCACCGAGGAGGAGAAGAAGAGCC
>JAPHTA010000187.1 GCA_026196475.1 Sedimenticola sp. | reverse complement strand
CTTCCAATAGGCCATTCCAGACGAGTTATCTGTACTCATTTCAAGTCCTCCGGATTATTAAAGTGCGCGCTCGTCTCAACCTCAGGGTCCGGTCCATTCTTTACGATGCATCATTACCGGAATCCTGATTGTCGAAATTCCATCTGAATACTAAGAAACGGGAATCCTCCCCAGGCGACCGCACCTCATTCTGCACGAATCGGACCAGAAAATACAATTCCCTTTTTATTCAAGCAGATATTCAGATTGGTTCTATTTTGCCGTGCCTCCGGCAGGGTCCGTTTGTTACCCGAAGTAGCGCCGGATGGTTAGCAGTGTGCGGCAAAGTGTTACCATAGGTAACGAGTCTGGTCGGCGCTGTTCGTCCGCCCATATCCGCCTTCGTCGTGACCGCATCTGGTTTATAATGCCGCCCCATGAGCAGCTTTCTCGAAAACAGCCTGGCCCTGGCCCTGGATTCCGCACCCTGGTTGCTGTTCGGCCTGCTGGCGGCTGGTCTGATTCGGGCCTGGTTGCCGGTCCGCCTGGTGGGCGACAGCCTGGGCCGGAGCGGTTTTCTCCCGGTCCTGCGGGCAGCCCTGGTGGGCGCCCCGCTGCCGCTCTGTTCGTGCAGTACCCTGCCGGCGGCGATCTCGTTGCGGCGGGCCGGTGCATCCCGTGCCTCCACCACCTCTTTCCTGATTGCCACCCCCGAGACCGGGGTCGACTCCGTGGCGCTCACCTGGGTGCTCCTGGGCCCGCTGATGGCGGTGGTACGGCCTGTGTCCGCGGTCGTCTCGGCGGTGGTGGCGGGCCTGCTGGTGGGGCGCACCGAACACGGAGTTGCGCCCGAAGGGGCGCTGGAGCCAGTTGTTGGAAGCAGCTGTGGTGACTGCTGTCCAGCGACGCGGGAGCCGGCGGTCCAGGAGTCGCCGGTCGGGCCGGTGCGGCGCACTCTCGACGGATTGCGCTACGCCTTTACCGATCTCCTGGATGACCTGGCACTGTGGCTGCTGCTGGGACTGCTGGCGGCCGGCCTGGTTATGACCCTGGCCCCGCCCGGCCTGCTCAGCGAGTGGGGCAGTGGTCTGCCGGCGATGCTCCTGATCATGCTGATCTCGGTGCCAATGTATGTCTGCGCCACTGCCAGTACCCCGCTGGCACATGCCATGTTGTTTGCCGGGGTTTCGCCCGGTACCGTGCTGGTCTTTCTGCTGGCCGGCCCGGCGAGCAATCTCGCCAGCCTGCTGCTGGTCAGGCGTGAGCTGGGTGGACGTGCCCTGGCCGCCTACCTGTTTGGTGTCGGCGGTGTCAGCATTCTGCTGGGTCTCCTTCTGGACGGGTTGCTTGGGGCAATGGGGATCGACTTACTGGCCGGGCTGGCGCAGGTGGGGGAGACCGGGGCTGAACTGCCGGTCACCTTCTCCATGTTCTGCCTGTTGATTCTGATGGTGATGGGGGTTCGGCCGTTGCGCCGATATCTGGTGGGGGGGAAGGTGAAGGAGGACGGCAGTTGTTGCGGCTAGCCTGGAGCGAGGCAAGGGGTGATCGGGGTGGATAACGCCTGCTTCACTTCACCGGATACCTATCGGGAGGCCTTTGCCGCCGGCCTGAGGGAGATGCTGGATGGCTATGACGAGCTGGGCGTGTTCATCCTGGTACTGGCCAATGCCATGATCGACGACCAGGTATGGGCCCAGCTGGCAACTCCCCTGCGCCGCAAATTCGAGCACCTGGTCGTTGAGCAGCAGGCGGCCCGGCAGGGTGTATCGCTGGATGATGCCCGGGATGACCAGCTGGTATTCAGCCAGCTGGCTGAGATCGGCTTTGACCAGATCGGTCCAATCCGTCTGCGCAACGCCGGACCCTGGGAGCTGCAGCACAACCCGCTGCGGTCGCTGCGACCGGCGCGCATGATGGCGCGGCCGGTCAGCGGCATATCGGCCCCGTTCAACCCGGACCAGTTTCATTTTGCGCGTCCGTTTCTGCGCAAGGAGACCTTCTGGCGGGGTGAGTTGGCCGGTAGACCGGTCTCCCTGCTGTACAACAAGTTTCCCTTCGTGCGCATGATGGGTCTGCTGGTGCCGGAGATCAGGGACGGACATCCACAGTACCTGCAGCATGGCGACCATAGCTATATCTGGCGCCTGCTGGATACGCTGGGTGACGCTCTCCCGGAGATCGGTATCGGATTCAACAGTTACGGTGCCTACGCCTCGGTCAACCACCTCCACTTCCACCTGTTTATACGTTCCCGGCCCCTGCCGATCGCCGTTGCGGACTGGAGCCACAACGGTGGGGATATCGATTACCCGGCACAGTGTCACCGTTTCGACGACGAGGCCGGCTCATGGCGCTTTATTCAGGAGCTGCACGGACGCCGGGTGCCCTACAACCTGGTCTGTCTTCCGGGCCGGCTCTACTGCCTGCCACGTCTTCCCCAGGGCGTGCGCGAACTGCCAGCGTGGAGTGGGGGCTTTGCCTGGTACGAGATGGCGGGTTGCTGCGTGCCCCGGGGCGAGGAGGCGTTTCAGGCCCTGTCGGCAGATCAGCTGCAGGCGGAGCTTGCGGCGGTGAGTGCGGTGGCTCCCGGTTAGGCCGGGTGTCGACCTGGATCCGCGGCGGCAGGGGGGCGGGTCACTTGTCGGGCATCTCGATCCCGTAGTTGCGGATACGGCTGTTCAGGGTTGGGCGGGAGATGTCCAGAATCTGAGCCGCGCGCTTTTTTTCGTAGCCGGTGAACTGCAGGATGTTCTCGATATGCTCCTTCTCCAGCTCCTGGATGCTCTTGATGAACAGCGGCAATCGCTGCTGCGGTGCGCTGCTCTCCAGTTGCAGGGTCTCCGGCAGCAGCACCTCGCTGCGTGACAGCAGTACCGCCCGGCGCAGGGCGTTCTCCAGTTCGCGTACGTTGCCGGGCCAAGGATAGCTCATCAGCTCCTGCATGGTCTCCTCCGGGATCACCTCCACGCTGCGTCCCAGCTCGCGCCGGATCTTCTCCAGGAAGTACTGCACCAGCAGCGGGATATCCTCCTGCCGCTCCCGCAGTGAGGGCAGCTCGATGGTCACGACCTTGAGCCGGTAGTAGAGGTCCTGGCGAAACTCGCCTTCGCTGACCAGGGTCGCCAGATCCCGGTTGGTGGCGGTGATGATGCGCACGTCGGTCTTGATGGTCTCGTTGCCGCCGACCCGCTCGAACTCCCGCTCCTGCAGGAAGCGCAGCAGCTTGAGCTGGATGTCCGGTGAGATCTCCGAGATCTCGTCCAGGAACAGGGTGCCGCCGTGGGCCAGCTCGAACTTGCCCAGCTTCTGTTTCACCGCACCGGTGAAGGCCCCCTTTTCGTGGCCGAACAGTTCGCTCTCCAGCACGTTGGGGGCCAGCGAGGAGCAGACCAGGGGGATGAAGGGGTGGTTGCGGTACTGGCCGTTGAAGTGGATGGCCCGGGCCACCATCTCCTTGCCGGTCCCGCTCTCGCCGCACAGAAGCACCGAGGCCCGGGTGTCGGCCACCGCGCCGATGGTCTTGTACACCGCCTTCATGCTCTTGCTGCGGCCGACGATCACATTCGGCAGGTAAGTACACTCGCTGGTGTCGCAGAAGGAGATACCGTTCTCCGACAGGCTGGCCATCTCACCGATCTTGCCGATCACCTCGTCCAGCTGGTCCAGGTCCAGCGGTTTACCCAGGTGGTCGATGGCGCCGAGCCGGATCGCCTCGATGGCGGTGTGCATGTCATCATAGGCGGTGATCATCACCACCGGCAGGGCCGGCTTCTTCTGCTTGATCCGCTTCAGTGCCTCGAAGCCGTCCAGCTTCGGCAGGCGCAGATCCAGCAGCACCAGCGCCACCGGCTCCTCCAGGGCCAGCGCCACCCCCTTCTCGCCGTCCTCGGCACATAGTACATCGAAACCCTCCTCCACCAGGTGCAGCTCGAGGGTGCGGCGAATCGCGCGGTCGTCATCTACGATAAGGGCTTTTTTCATGATTCCGCCTCTTCCGGTTCCCCGGGGCCCTCCAGGGGCAGCAGGATGTTGAAACTGGTCAGGCCCTGGGGGTCACTGTCCACCGTGATGCTGCCCTGGTGGCGCAGTATGATGCCCTGCAGGGTCGGCAGTCCGAGCCCGCCGCCACTCACCTTGGTGGTGTAGAAGGGATCGAAGATCTTCTCCAGGTCAGCCGCCGGTATGCCCTGCCCGCTGTCGATCACCTGGATCGAGGCGTAGGGGCGGTGGCGACGCACGATTACGGAGAGTACCCTGCGTCCGGGGCTCTCTTCCAGTGCCTCGATCGCGTTCGAGACCAGGTTCAGGATAACCTGTTCTATCTGCTCCGGATCACAAACCACCAGCAGGTCGTCCTTGATCTGCAGCTCGGTCAGGATGCCCGCCTCCTGGAATCGCTGGTCAAACAGGCGCATCACCCGGTTGATGATCGGCGCCAGTGAGCAGGCCTCCAGACGCAGGGGGCGGGCCCGGGCGAAGTCCATCACGTCATTGACCAGCCGGTTGAGGCGCAGGATCTCCTCCTCCACGATGCTGAAGTGCTCCTTCAGCCGTCCCTCAGGCCGGGTCCGCTTGCGGATCATCTGGATGTTCATGCGGATCGCCGATAGCGGGTTGCGGATCTCGTGCGCCAGTCCCAGGGCCAGGTGGCCCACCGCGGCCAGCTTCTTGGATGAGAGCAGCTCGTCGAAGGTGGACTCCAGCTCGGAGCGGGCGTCAGCCAGGTCCCGGGTGCGGCGGTCGATCTGGATCTGCAGGAT
>JAPHTA010000316.1 GCA_026196475.1 Sedimenticola sp. | reverse complement strand
TACCGGGTCCGGGTGTTGTCGCTTGAGGTGCCTGGTAGCGATGGCGAGCGCCATGCCCTGCTGGTGCAGCCGGGGACGTAGAAATCAGAATCGATGAATTCAGGACAAGCCTGAAAAATGCTGTTAAAACCGCGAAACACGCAAAAAAATTGAACTCGTTAAATTTGTCATACCCGAATGGCTCTTACTTAATTCAAGAATCACCGTCATCCCGGCGTAGGCCGGGATCTAGATTGCTTAATAGTGACGGTATTCATGGATTCCGGCCTGCGCCGGAATGACGAAAATCCTACGATTCGCCTTAGGTAAGTGCCATTCTTATCATACCCTTCATCCATCGGGTGATTCGTATGCTACAGCCAGCACTCCGGTCTTTCGCGTCTTTTCGTGATTTTCGCAGTTAATACAACCCCATTCCCCGCCCCACGGTTGAAGGAGTAAACAACATGCAGATCTGGGTCGACGCCGACGCCTGCCCCAACGTGATCAAGGAGATCCTCTACCGAGCCGCGGAGCGGGTCGGGGTCCCCCTGATCCTGGTCGCCAACCAGCCCCTGCGCACCCCCCCGTCGCAATATATCCGGTCGATCCAGGTCGCCGCCGGATTTGACGTGGCGGACAACGAGATCGTTCGCCAGCTGGAACCGGGTGATTTGGTAATTACCGCCGATATCCCGCTTGCCGCGGAGGTGCTGGAGAAAGGGGGCGAGGCGATCAACCCCCGCGGCGAGCGCTACACCCGGGATACGATCCGGGAGCGCCTGGCGATGCGTGACCTGATGGATGAGTTGCGCGGCAGCGGTATCCAGACCGGCGGACCCCCGGCCCTCGACAAGGGGGATCGACAGGCCTTCGCCAACCAGCTTGACCGGCTGCTTGCGCGCCGGCCCTAGGCCGCGCTATTCGAGCCGTTCGATATCGGACCTGAGCTGGTCCAGCTTGCGCTTCATCACCCTTTCCATGTGATCGATGTCGTTCAGGATACGCTGTTTGAAGTCAGCCACGCTCTCCTCGTGACGCACTACCTGGTCAAGCTCGCTGGCCAGTTTCTGCATGGTGGGGGATATCTCGCTCACCTCCTTGTACTTGTGGGTGCCACCGTCCACCTGCACCATCTTTTTCGAGCGGCCGTGGCGGAACTTCATGCTGTGGGAGAAGAGCTCCCCCTTCTTGCGCTTGAAATAGATCTTCAGAATATCCTCGTCACCCTCCTGGCGCAGGGTGTATTTCTCGATCTGGTCAAGGTTGGTGACGCCCAGCTCTTTCAACGTTTCGTACATAGTGAATCCTTATCCCGTTGGTGACGTATCCGGAAAGCATCCTGCCGTGGCTAAATATGCGTCAGCGCTGGTCGAACATCAACCCGGTGGTGGTTAGGGGTGTGGGCGCTGGCGCGGCTTTCGAGTAGACTGGAGCTCGGGTTAAGGCTGACAGGAGACACTTCAGACGTGGCAACCGGGGTGATCGGCAAGTGCTGGAGCTGCGGTAACGGGCTCAGCGCGGCAGACTACGGACGCGAGAACCGCTGCCTGAAGTGCGACAAGGCCACCCGGGTCTGTCGCAACTGCCGCTGGTTCGATCCGGCGCGGGCCAAACAGTGCAGCGAGCCGATGGCGGAGCCGGTACAGGACAAGACCCGGGCCAACTACTGCGGCTTCTTCGAGCCGACCGCCGACCTGGAGGCCCAGGGGGTGAGCGAGGTGTCGGACCTGAAGAAGGCGGCGGAGGATCTTTTCAAGTAGCCTGCTATCGCGGGCGGGCGTTCGGGGCGGAGCAAAGTTCGTGCATCCGGCCCGCTTTCTGATATTCTCATTCGCCCGCCCCATGAAACCGGCGGGCGAGTACCGGGGAGCGCGGAACAGTATCGCGGAAGTTGCTTATGGGTCGAATAATCTCTGTTGCCAACCAGAAAGGCGGTGTCGGCAAGACCACCACCGCCGTCAACCTGGCGGCGTCACTGGCCGCGCTGCGGCGAAAGGTGCTGCTGATCGACCTGGATCCCCAGGGGAATGCCACCATGGGCTGTGGCGTGGACAAGCACAACCTGGAGAACTCCAGCTGTGACGTCCTGCTGGGCGAGGCAAAGGTCTCCGATACGGTGGTGGAGGCCCCCGCGGGCGGCTTCCAGGTGTTGCCGGCGAATGCCGACCTGACCGCGGCGGAAGTGGGCCTGATGAAGGTGCCGCTGAAGGAGAAGCGCCTCAGCCTGGCGCTGGCCGGCGCCAGGCAGCGCTACGACTTCATCGTGATCGATTGCCCCCCCTCCCTCAACATGCTGACCGTCAACGCCCTGGTGGCGGCTGACGGTGTGCTGATTCCGCTGCAGTGCGAGTACTATGCGCTGGAGGGGCTCTCCGCCCTGATCAGCACCATCCGCCAGATCCAGGGCAGCCGCAACAGCCAGCTGGTGATCGACGGCATCGTCAGAACCATGCATGACCCGAGAAACAACCTCACCAACGAGGTCTCGGCGCAGTTGATCCAGCATTTCGGCGACCAGGTGTTCCGGACCATCATCCCGCGCAATGTGAGGGTGGCCGAGGCGCCGAGTCACGGTCT
>JAPHTA010000046.1 GCA_026196475.1 Sedimenticola sp. | reverse complement strand
GCCCCGGTGCGCCCGACCTGGATGTCGATATTCAACAACCGGGTCATCTCCTCCTGGGCCGGAAACTTCTGTGCGATAGCCCAGCGCGGTGCCCGGGAGACAAATCCGAGACGCTCCTGCAGATCCAGGCGATCCACCTTGAACACCACGCCGTCGATCTCGTAACCCAGGGAGTGACGACGCTCGCCAATCCGGCGGTAGTACTCCAGGCACTCCTCTACACCCGTCACCGTGCGCATCTCCGGAGAGATGCGCAATCCCCAGTCGGCCAGGCGCCGGATGCTCTCGCTCTGGGTCTCCGCCAGCGGGCCACCCTCGATCTCGCCAAACCCGTAACAGTACATGGCCAGCGGGCGCCTGGCGGTGATCCGGGAATCCAGCTGGCGCAGGCTGCCCGCCGCGGCGTTTCGGGGATTGGCGAAGCCCTTCTCCCCCGCCGCCGCGGCGTCCCGGTTGAGCCGTTCAAAGCCCTCCAGGGGAAGGTAAATCTCGCCCCGCACCTCGAGTATTTCCGGCCATCCACTACCGATAAGCTGCAATGGGACCGAGCTGATGGTACGTACGTTCTGGGTCACGTCCTCGCCCTGGTTGCCATCACCCCGGGTGGCCGCCTGCACCAGCTGTCCCGATTGGTAGCGGAGATTGATCGCCAGTCCATCCAGCTTCGGTTCGGCACTGTAGACGATGGCATCGGAATGCTCACCCAGCCGCTCCCGGATCCGGCGGTCGAAGGCGATCATCTCCTCCTCGCTGAAGGCGTTGTCCAGGGAGAGCATCGGCACACGATGGGTCACCTCGGTAAATCCCGCCAGAGGCTGTGCACCAACCCGCTGGGTCGGCGACTGGGGCGTGATCAGCTCGGGATACTCTGCTTCCAGCGCCTGCAGCTCGCGCAGCTGCCGGTCATACTCGCTGTCCGGTACCTGGGGGTCGTCCAGCACGTAGTAACGGTAGTTGTGCAGGTTGATCTGCTCGCGCAGCTCTGCCGCACGTCTCCTTGCCTTGGCGGGTACGCTCATGATCTGCTCAGCGCCAACTGGACCTGTCTACGGTGTTCCAGAATCCGCTCCCGGATATGTTCGATGGTCTGCTTGCTGAGCACGCTGTGGGTCTCGTCCTGGAGTTCGCCATCCAGCAGAGCCGCCAATCGCTCGGCCGTGAACAGCATGTCGGAGAAGGCGGCCAGTCCGTCCTTGGGCCCGGGGAGTTGGCCGAACAGCACCAGCCCCGGGGTACTGAAGCTGTCCATCCTGTCGAGGGGAAAGATACCGGGCTCCACCATGCTGGCCATGCTGAAAATGACCCGCGAGGTTCCCGGTTCCGAGGTGAAGCGGTGGAAGATGTTCATGTCTCCGTGAATCAGGTCCGTGTCCCTGGCCACACGCATGATGTCGTTACCGGTAAAGGGGGCACCGGAAGCCACCACGTTGATCTGGAGAATCATCCCCGGAACATCCTCCCGTTCCAGTTCATCCCGGATCTCCTCGTCGTCAGCCGTGAAGGAGAAGGCCGACTGCTTTACCTCCGCTGGGCGCTCCTCCTGCTCAACCTGGTCTTCATGGGCCAGGCTGTTAAGTTGGGCCAGTTCCCGCTGAAGAGCCTCCTCGTCCAGATCGTCGTCCGCGACCCGGGAGCCAGTCTCTCCTTTCTCTGAGGATTCTTCCATTGACGCCGCAGGCGACTTCCAGCCAGGCTCCCTTCGCCCGCTGGAGGCCAGGGGCGTCCCTTCACTGTCCTCCTGCTGGGCCTTGCGGATGGCATGAATGCGGGCATTGACCCGCTTGTGACGATCCCAGAAATAGATCCCCAGAATCAGCCCAACACCGGCCAGGAACAGAATCAGACGAAGTATATCGGCATCCATTCTTGTGTCGTTTCTTTTGTCGTTTTGGTCACGGCAGGGGCGTTACCACCACCTCCCGCGCGGACCCCTCCGGAACCGGACGGCCCTACATGGCAGCCAGCTCTGCCGCCTCCGAAATATCCACCGAGACCAGCCTCGACACTCCCGGCTCGTGCATGGTGACACCGGTCAGCTGGTTGGCGATCTCCATGGTGATCTTGTTGTGACTGATGAAGATGAACTGGACCCGTTCAGACATCGATTTCACCAGTTCGCAGAAGCGCCCGACGTTGGCATCATCGAGTGGCGCATCCACCTCGTCCAGCATGCAGAACGGGGCCGGGTTGAGTTCGAAGATGGCAAACACCAGGGCCACCGCCGTCAGGGCCTTTTCGCCGCCTGACAGCAGGTGAATGCTGGAGTTGCGCTTGCCCGGCGGACGCGCCATCACGGTCACGCCGGTGTCCAGCAGGTCCTCGCCGGTCAGTTGCAGGTAGGCGTGACCGCCACCGAACAGCCTCGGGAACTTCTCCTGCAGTCCATTGTTGACCTTGTCGAAGGTCTCCTTGAAGCGGGTCCGGGTTTCGCGATCGATCTTGCGGATCGCATCCTCAAGGGTCTCCAGGGACTCGGTGACATCCGCGTGCTGGGCATCCAGGTATTTCATCCGCTCGGACTGCTCCTGGAACTCGTCGATGGCGGCCAGGTTGATCGGCCCCAGGCGACGAATCCGCACGTCCATCTGCTCCACCTTCTGCCGCCACTCCTCGATACTCGCCTCACCGGGCAGCTCCAGGAACAGCTGGTCCCGCTGGAAGCCACTCTCCTGCAGCTGGGCCTCCGCATTCTTGCAGTGGATCAGCACCTCCTGGCGGCCCATTCGGGCCTGGTCGAGGCGGGATCGCTGCTGCTGAACCTCCTGCTCGCTGCCGGCCCGCTCCTGCTCCAGCCGGCGCACGTCGGCATCGATCTCCTCCAGGGTTGCACGGGCCTTGCTCAGCTCGGCCTCCACCTCGACCCGCAGTGCCAATTGCTGCTCCAGCTTCTTCTGGTTTTCCAGCAGCGGCATCTGGCCCTCTTCCAGGGCCTGAGTCAGCTCCTCCTTGCGTGCGGTGAGGTTTGCCAGCTGTCCCTGCATCCGTTCCAGGCTCTGGGTCAGCGAGGTCTGGGAGCTGCGCATCGATTCGATCTGCAGGGCCAGTGCATGGGCCTGGTTTCGCTGCTGCCCGGTCTCCTGGCGCACACTCTCCAGGCGACTGCTGAGCGCCTCCCGCTGCTGTACCAGTTGCTCACGGCGCTCGCCCAGGGTCTCCATCTCACCCAGTGCCGCGTGCAGGCGGGCCCGGGACATCTCCAGCTCCTCCCGGTCCTGCTCGGCCTGGCCACGCAACTCCCCCATCTCGCGCTGGATGGTATCGGCCCGATGCTTGAGGTGTTCGGCCCGGGTGCGCTTTCCGGTCAGTGTGGAGCGCAATTCGGAGAGCCCCCGGTTAACCTCGTTGATCCGCTGCTGAAGCTGCTCCTTCTCATGTTCGATCTGTTGCAGCTCTTCCCGGCCCTGGGCCACTCGTCCGGCCAGGAGCTCCACCTGCTGCTCCAGCTTCTCGATATGCTCACCCAGGCTGCGGATCTCCTCCTCCCGTGCCAGCACGCCGGAGCCGGCATCCTCACCCCGGTTGATGCGTAACCAGTTGGCGCCAACCCAGATGCCATCCGGGGTGATGAATGATTCGCCCGGCCCCAGCCGCTCCCGTTGCGCCAATGCCTGGGACAGGTCATCGGCGGTACGGATACCATTCAGCAGGCCGCTTACCGGCCAGGGTGCGGAGACCCGCTTAGCCAGCGCATCGTCTGCCAGGTTCTCAATACTGTTACGGACCCGGGTATCAAACAGGGTCAGGGCGCCACTCTCCAGGCTCTCCCGGATGCTGCTGAAACGGTCAAGCCCCTCCACACAAACGGATTGCAGGTGAAAACCGAGCACCGTCTCCAGCGCCTGCTCCCAGCCGGACTCCACCTCCAGGCACTGGGCCAGACGTGAGGCCTGCTCCAGCTCATGTTCTTCCAGCCATCCATTAACCGCCTGCTCCTGCCCGCCCAGGGCCGCCTGCTGCAGCGCCTCCAGGGAGGCGTAGCGGCCTCGGGAAGTCTGCAGTTCGGCACGGGTCTCGTCCAGTTCGCTGCCGGTCTGCTGGTTATGCTGCCGGGTCTCGGCAATCCGATCGGCGGTCTGCGACAGCCGTTCCTGCAACTCCGCCACCTGCTCCGCCTGCTCCTGCTCCTGCGCCTCCAGTTCCCGGATGCTGGCCGCCAGCTCGCTGTCATTGAGGAGCTTCAGCTCATCGTTGAAACGCTCAATCCGCTTCTGGACCTGGTTGCCCTGCTCGTCAAGGTGGTTGATCCGGGTGCGCTCCACCTGGGCGGTCTGGGCCGGCTCCGCGGCCTGGTGGTTGAACTGCTCCCACTCGTTCTGCCACTGCTGCATGGCGCTCTCCGCCTCGGCCAGACGGCCGGCGGACTCCTGCTCGATCTCTCTCGCCTCCTCCAGCAGGGGAACCTGCTCCTCCAGGGTGGCATTCAACTCCTGCAGCCGGGTCTCATCATGTTGCTGGTGGTCGGTGGACTCCTGCCACGCCTGCTCGGTCTTGTGCAGATCGTGTTCGAACTGGGCCCGGCTCTCCTTGGCATACTGGATCGACTGCTCGAGGCGGGCAATCTCGCTACCCACCGCGTAGAAGCGACCCTGAACCTCGTTGAAGTTGTCGTTCGCCTCGGTATGCTGGGAGCGATCCCGTTCGATCCGGGACTCCAGGCTACGCTGCTTGGCGATGGCCGCTTCCAGGTCGGTCTCCCGCTCCAGGATCTCCCGCTCCTTCAGTTTCAGGTCGTCGTCCATGCTGCGCCAGCGCAGGGCCAGAAGCTCCGCCTGCAGGCGGCGCTCCTGCTCCTTGTACTCCTTGTAGCGCTCGGCGGTGGTGGCCTGACGCTGCAGGTGCTGCAGCTGCTTGGCGATCTCCTCCCGCAGGTCGTTGAGACGATCCAGGTTCTCCTTGGTACGACGAATCCGGTTCTCCGTATCACGCCGCCGCTCCTTGTACTTGGAGATCCCGGCAGCCTCTTCCAGGAAGGCGCGAAGGTCCTCCGGTCGGGCCTCAATCAGGCGCGAAATCATCCCCTGCTCGATGATGGAGTAGCTGCGTGGGCCCAGGCCGGTACCCAGGAACAGGTCGGTGATGTCACGTCGACGGCAGCGCACGCCGTTCATGAAGTAGTTGGACTGTCCGTCCCGGGAGACCTGGCGCTTGACCGAAATATTGCTGTACTGGGCGTACTGGCCACCGGCAGTACCGTCACTGTTGTCGAACACCAGCTCGATGCTCGCGGTACCGACCGGCTTGCGGCTGTTGGAACCGTTGAAGATGACATCCGCCATCGATTCACCGCGCAGCATCTTGGCCGAGCTCTCGCCCATCACCCAGCGCACCGCATCGATGACGTTGGACTTTCCACAGCCGTTGGGGCCGACGATTCCGACCAGGTTGCTCGGCATGTGGACCGTGGTTGGATCCACGAAGGACTTGAAACCGGCGAGTTTGATTTTTTCTAGGCGCATAGATCGCTTAAGATACCGTCTGACGTGCCTGGACACAAGCGGCCCAGGACAGGTTACTTTACTTTAAGTAAAATAAATAACTATTTGTTTAATTTAGTTATTTTTATGTTGGAATGATGAATTCACGAACAAATCCGGGGTCCCGCTTCTGACCGTGATTCAAGTCCCGTATAATCGCCCAATTTCAGCCACAGATCGAGAACTATCGCCCCATGCCGAGCCAACCGAGCAAGACCCTGGAAACCTTCGACAATCCACAGCCGGAGCGCGACTATACCATCCGCATCGAGGTACCGGAGTTCACCTGTCTCTGCCCCAAGACCGGCCAGCCTGACTTTGCTGAACTGACCATCGAGTACATCGCCGACAAGCTCTGCGTGGAGCTGAAGTCACTGAAGATGTATGTCTGGTCGTTCCGCGACGAGGGCGCCTTTCACGAGGCGGTCACCAACCGGATCCTGGACGATCTGGTTGCCGCCACCGCCCCCCGGTTCATGCGCCTGACTGCCAATTTCAATGTGCGGGGCGGCATCTTCACCACGGTGGTGGCGGAGCACCGGGCGGAAAACTGGCAACCGCCGGCGCCAGTCTCCCTGCCCTGAACAGGCCCGGTCTGTAAACCCGCTCCGCCGTCAGGCGGCGGAGCGCTCCTCATCGGCGAGGCCGCCGAAGCTCTCCACCAGACCCCCGATCAGGCGACGGAGCTCCAGGCTCATCAGTGAGAAATCAACATCGAAGCGGGTTGCCGCATCCGCCGCATCCGCGTTGGCTGCCTCCTCCTGGACCAGGTCGAGAAATTTCAGGCGCTTGACCGACAGATCATCCTGCAGCACGAAAGAGAGCCGATCCTGCCAGTTCAATGCCAGCTTGGCCACCTGTTTGCCAGCCTCGATATGGGCCCTGACCTCGTCCCCTTCCAGGTCCTGGCGCTTGCAGCGGATGATCCCGCCCTCTTCCACGGTATCCCGAAGTTCGCACTCATCCCCGATCTCCCAGGTGGACTCAGTAGCAGTGCCGGTCAGCCACGCGGTCATGATTGCTGCCGGTGCGCTGGCCACTTCGAGCGGTTTGACCGGCAGCGTGCCCAGAGTCTCGCGCAACAGACTCAACAGCTCCTCGGCCCGCTTGCTGCTGGCCGCATCCACCACCAGCCAGTTCTCCCGGGTATCGATATAAGCGTAAATGGCTGACGACTTGGTAAAAGCCCGGGGCATCAGGTCATACAGCAGCTCATCCTTCATCTCCTCGCGCTCACGACGCCGCACCTTGCGCGCCTCCGCCTCTTCGACCTGGGCTACACGGTCATCCAGCAGCTCGCGCACTACCGCGGCCGGCAGGACCCGCTCCTCGCGCCGGGCACAGATCATGATACAGCCGCCGGCTCCATGGGTGAGCAGCTCCGAACCGCGCCCCAGGGGAGGCTGCCAACCGATGGTCGCCATCTCCTGGCCACCGCAGCCGCGGGCGATCCGCTCGGACAGCTGTTCGTGGAGTGTCTCCGGGTCATACTGAAAAGGGGTAAGAAGGCGATAGATCTGAAGATTTCTGAACCACATGCTGTTTGGGCTTCCGGCGAAAAGCGCCCATTATCCCGGATGCCGACCAACCTATCCAGCCCGGATTCCCCCGCGTGTTGTGATGCCGCGCCTGATCTTCCCGGTACCCCGCCAGCAGCCGGCCAACAGAGGTCAGGTATGCATTCGGACCGGCAGTCGCCTGGCACCCCAGTGACCCGGGCTCCCCTCAAATACCCCGGCACAGGGTGTTCCGCAGTAGGCGCAGTTGCCCTCCCCGGTCAGGTGCCAGTCTCCCAGTTCGTACCAGTCGCGCTCGATCAGCAGCTTTCCGCAGTTGCTGCACCAGGTGCTGCCGCCGGCACTGTCATGCACATTGCCGGTGTAGGCGTAGTGGACACCGTTGGCGATGGCGATCTCCCGCGCCCGGGTCAGGGTCTCGGGTGGCGTCGGCGAATGGTCCGTCATCTTCCAGTCGGGATGAAACGCGCTAAAGTGCATCGGAACATCCGCTCCCAGGTTCTCCACCACCCAGCGGCTCATCCGTTGCAACTCGTCATCACTGTCGTTCTCCCCCGGGATCAATAACGTGGTCAGTTCGAACCAGACCCGGGTCTTCTCCTTCAGGTAGACCAGGGTATCCAGAACCGGTTGCAGGTGAGCGCCGGTCAGCTTGTGATAGAAGCGATCGTCAAACGCCTTCAGGTCCACGTTCGCCGCATCCATATGCCTGAAAAACAGCTCCCTGGGCTCTGGTGATATATATCCGGCGGTGACGGCAACCGACTTGAGCCCCGCTTCATGACAGGCGATGGCGGTATCCACCGCGTACTCAAGGAAGATCACCGGATCGTTGTAAGTGAAGGCGACGCTGCGGCAGCCCAGCTCCCTGGCCCGGGCGGCGATATCGGTGGGTGTGGCACTGTCGGCCAGGATATCCATTTCGCGGGACTTGCTCATGTCCCAGTTCTGGCAGAAGCGGCAGCTCAGATTGCAGCCGGCGGTGCCGAAGGAGAATACCGGGGTGCCGGGCAAAAAGTGGTTGAGCGGCTTCTTCTCGATCGGGTCGACACAGAACCCGCTGGACCGGCCATAGGTGGTCAGGACGATCTTTCCGTCATGGCAGGCACGCACGAAACAGAGGCCCTGCTGCCCCTCCTTCAGCTTGCACTCACGGGGACAGAGATCACACTGTATACGACCATCGCTCAGAGCGTGCCAGTAGATTGTCGGATAGTCAGTAACTTCGGCTTGCATGGGGCCACCTCTTGGCGCGAGCATATCCTAAGATAAAGTATAGATGGCTCTGCCTCTTATCGACGGCAGAACCAGGACAGAGATCGGGGAGGCAACCATGCAAACGATTAAACATCCCGCGGTGGCCGGCATGTTTTACCCGGCCGACCCGCAATCCCTGCAGCAGGAGATCGAACAGTTTTTGTCGGATGCACATCCGGCACTCACCACTCCTCCAAAGGCCCTGGTGGTGCCCCACGCCGGCTATATCTACTCCGGACCAATCGCGGCCAGTGCCTACGCCAGCCTGCGGGCGGCCCGCGACCGAATCAACCGGGTACTCATTCTGGCCCCGGCCCACCGGGTCCCCTTTCAGGGCCTCGCTTTCAGTAGCGCCAGCCAGTTCGAGACTCCCCTGGGCCTGATCCCGGTGGATCGCGAAGCGGTTGATCGTATCCATTCCCTGCCACAGCTGCAGGAGAACGACTTCGCGTTCCGGGACGAGCACAGTATCGAGGTCCAGCTCCCCTTCCTGCAGCAGGTACTGGAAGAGTTCAGCATTGTGCCGCTGCTGGTGGGAGACGCTTCGGATCTCCAGGTCGCAGAAGTTCTGGAGCAGCTCTGGGACGGTGACGAGACCCTGATCCTGATCAGTTCCGACCTGAGCCACTACCTGGAGTACGAAGCCGCCACCCGCATGGACCGGGAGACGACCCGCGCCATTGAAGCGATGCAGCCTGAAGCCATCAGCTACCACCACGCCTGTGGCCGCACCCCGTTGCGGGGGCTGCTGCGAGTCGCCCGGGCACACGGCCTGAAACCGACGACGCTTGACCTGCGCAACTCGGGTGACACTGCAGGCTCCCATGACCGTGTAGTGGGGTATGGAGCCTATGTGTTCAACTGAATCAGGCGAGCAGTACCTGGCTGAAGAGGACCGGGAGGCCCTGCTTGAAGTGGCCAGGGAGGCGATTCGCTATGGCCTCGACAAGCATGCCCCGATGCCGGTCAACCTCTCACTCTACCCCGACGCGTTGAAGGTTACCCGTGCCTCTTTTGTCACCCTGCTGAAGGATAATCGCCTGCGCGGCTGTATCGGGCACCTGGAGGCGACCCAGCCGGTTGTCAGGGATGTGGCGGAGAATGCCTTTGCCGCAGCCTTTCAGGATCCCCGGTTTGCGCCGCTCGAAGCAGCGGAGCTGGAGCAACTGGAGATACACATTTCGCTACTGACCCCGGCACAGCCGATCGACGTGGAGAGCGAACACGATCTGATCGCACAACTGCGACCGGGGGTAGACGGCCTGATTCTGCAGGAGGGATATCACCGGGGAACCTTCCTGCCCTCTGTATGGGAGCAGCTGCCGGAACCGGCACTGTTTCTGCGCCACCTGAAGATGAAGGCCGGGCTTCCCGGTGACTACTGGTCGGAGCGTCTCAGGGTCTCACGCTACACCACCGAATCCTTCCCCCAGGCATGATGTTTTTGACCTGCCCGCCTCAACGCACGTCAAACCACCATCTCTAGAGGAGGTTACAGGAGCGTCAGCGTGGCACCCTGCAACCTCCCAGGGAGCCGGCCAGACACTGTTCACCACCAATCCAGATCGCGTTATCCAGACGCACCTGCTCCAGCTTGGCACCGCCCAGTTTGGCGCCGGTCAGGTCGGCGAAACTGAGGTCGGCACCACTCAGGTCGGCATAGGAGAGATCTGCGGCACGCAAGGTGGCCCCCTTCAGGGCCGCCTGTTTCAGTTCCGTGTAGCTCAGGTCGGCCTCGGACAGGTCGAGGTAGCTGAGTTCACCCCGGTTGATCTGGCTGCCGGAAAGCCTGGCCCGGCGCATCTGCCCGTTGTTGATCAGAGCACCATCCAGGTTTACTCCCTCAAGCACCACCCCGTCCAGCTTGCAGTTGCGCCAGTTGACCCCCGGGGCCGGCTGCGCATTGCAGTCGGGGTCGGGTATGACCGGTGGCGCGCCGAGGTAGAAGCCGAATCCTATCGCCAGCAGTACCAGGGCGCCGGTCACCACGATGCCCGCCAGTGGTAGCGGCCGCTTCTGGCGACGCTCCATCAAGTCGGTTTTCGCCTCGCGATGCTGCTGCATGATCTCCAGCTCGGCCTGGCGCCGCTCGCCTTTTCTGCGCTGCCGGTAGACCTCGTCATCAGCGTGCACCCGGCGCTCCCGTCCGTTGCGTTCATCCTCACGCATCCGGGGCACGATCAGCTGCTCCGCATCCCCCTCGGCCAACGCCTTGCGCACTTCGGGCGGGATCACCTCGGGAACATCGGCAACAGTTTGCCAGTGCTTCTGATCCTGGCTGACCTGGTCCTCCATCCGCACCCTACCAAGGAGCAGGAAACGCCGCACGCTACCGCTGGGATAGGGTCCCTTGACCTGGCCGTTGCGACGGACATACCACAGGCGTCTCTTGTTTTTTTCTTTGTCGTTTTCTGTCATTGGGCATCACTGTAGTGCCGATCTGCATCGCATCTGACGGTAAACCGGGCCATACTCACTCACACCACCCCGGGCCAAACGGAAAATCTTCACTCTCCCGTCCAGCCGGGAGCAACGGTTTCTTAATCTATCGACCGGCCGGACGCTAAACTGAGTTAGCATCGGATCTTTATACCTAACATTGACATGCAAATCACGGACCCAATCAATAATCCGCGCCTGGTCATCGAAAAGATCCGCGCCGATACGCTGCAGCAGCTGCGACCGGGGCAGACACTCTCCGCCCGGGTCGAGTCGCCGCTTGAACGGGGGGTGATTCAACTCAACATCGGCGGAAGCCGTTTGCCGGTAAAAAGCGGCCTGGATCTGCCGGTGGGAACACAGATCAATCTGCAGGTGGTCAAGAGCGGCGCGCAGCCTGAATTCCAGTTGATCCGAAGCGCCCCTGAAGATCAGACCCGGGCACTGGCACTGAAGCAGATACTGCCACGCCAGTTGCCGATCCGGCAGCTGCTGGAAAGCCTGGCGCAGCTCTCTCCCCCCTCACTCCAGGCGCAGCTGGCAACTGATACAGCCACCGGCCGTGGACAAGCGGCAGGCATGGACAAGCTGCCCCCTATCATCCAGCAACTGCTGCAGCTGGGGGGGATCACCCCGCAAAGGGCGGGCGGCTCCAGCGGCCCTGAACAGGCTCTCCTGGAACGCAACATGCAGTCTCTCGCACAGGCCCTGCAGGGTGGTAGCGGAGCGACCTCTTCTACCCGGGAGTTGGATGGCGCCAGGCTGGCACGGCACATAAACGCCGTGATCAACAGTGCCATCTCGAACGATCGTCCGCTGAGCGCTGCCGTCATCCGCCAGGCCCTGGACAACTCGGGCCTGTTTCTTGAAGCACGCCTGGGAGGAGAGGGAACGGTAGCCCCGGACCTCAAGGTGCACTTGCTGAAACTGCTGCAGTCGCTGCTTCCTGCCTCATCGGGGCATCCCCTGCCGGCCAGCACTCCTTCCGGACAGAACATGGATACCGGCACCACCCTGCAACTGCTGGCTGCACGGCTGTTTGCAGAACTGAAGGGGGCGGCCGAGGGGGCACTGGCCAGGGTTCAAATGCATCAGCTCGCCTCCCTGCCACAGGAGGACAACAGCCTGCGCCAGGTATGGCAGTTCGAGCTGCCGATTCGTCATCCGGAGGGTAACGACGAGTTCCTGATCCGTTTCGAGAAAGAGAGCGGCAGGCAGGATCAGTCATCCGATCGCTGGTCGGTGACGCTGGACTTCAATATCCCGCCAGCGGGACCGATGAGTGTTCGTCTCAGCCTGGTGGATGGTGTCCTCTCCAGTCACTTTACTGCTGAAAAAGTGGAGAGTGTGGAGCAGATAGAGCGCTTCCTGCCCCGCCTGAATGACGCCCTGACCAGTGCCGGACTGAATGTGGGAAAACTCTCCACCCGTCTGGGCAGCGTGGGTTCCGGTCCGGAGCGACCATCCACCACGCCACCACTGTTGGACGAGCGGGCATGAGCGATACCTACGACCAGTTCCCGGAAAAGGCCGTCGCGCTGCTATACGACGGCGAAAACGCGCCGCGGGTTACTGCCAAGGGTGAAGGAAAGATTGCCGAGGAGATCTTCAGGCTGGCCCGGGAACACGATATCCCGCTGCAGAACGATCCGCAGCTGGCGGCCGTACTGTCACAGATTCCACTGGGTGACGAGATACCGGAGGCGCTTTATCGCGCGATTGCGGAGGTGATCGCATTCGCCTACCTGGTATCCGGAAAACGACCGCCGGGGTTCAGGGAGCCGGAATAGACCGGCGACTACTTGTTGCCACTGCGCTGGTTGCGGTCATCCATTTCGTTCTGCTCCCGCTTGTCGACGATTTTACGTTCTGCCGTCTTAAAGCGGTCCATCACCTTGCCCAGCGCCTTGCTCCTGACATGCTTCTGCTGCCAGTGCTCCTTGCGGCTGACACACTCACTCTTGCTGGCCAGAACCACCTTCTCCTGCTCCCTGATCGCCTGGTCCAGCTTGTCAAGGAAGGCACGGTACTCCTGCATCTGGCTGGCGGTCATACCCTGGCGTGCGCTGGCCTGGAATCGCTCCATGTACTCATGGTGGTAACGTCGCAGGTCCTCCAGTTTCGCTTCCTGATCACGCATCCTGCGCTGTGAATCCCCCAGTTCCCGGGCGGCATCTTTCTCCCTTGATTCAGCAACCCGCTGTACCGGTTGCAATCTTTTTGAGGGAACCATCGGTAATCTCCTTGCTGCACGGGTCTGTGACCGAACGACCCGGAATGTTTACTTTATATACCCCTCAGGAGAAGAGTGCCATGAGCTGTGACAAGCTCTCCTCCTGTGAGACCGGTGTATTCGAGTCCTGGCGCAGGAAAGATTCCAGCTCCGGCATCGCCTCGATCGCTGCATCGATCCGCTCGTCCGATCCGGACTCGTAGGCACCCACGTTGATCAGGTCCTGGTTCTGCCGGTACAGGGAGTAAAGGTGCTTGAAGGCGCGGGCAGCGTCCTGGTGATCTTTGCTGGTGATCTCGTTCATCGCGCGACTGATCGAGGCCTCGATATCAATCGCCGGGTAGTGCCCGCTCTCCGCCAGGCGGCGGGAGAGGACCACGTGGCCATCCAGAATGGCCCGTGCAGCGTCCGCAATCGGATCGTTCTGGTCATCACCCTCCGCCAGCACGGTATAAAAGGCGGTGATCGAACCGCCTCCCTTGTCTCCGTTTCCGGCCCGCTCCACCAGTTGCGGCAGCTTGGCGAATACCGAGGGCGGGTAGCCCTTGGTGGCCGGCGGCTCGTTGATGGCCAGGGCGATCTCCCTTTGCGCCTGGGCAAAGCGGGTAAGGGAGTCCATCAACAGCAGGACCTGTTTGCCCTGGTCCCGGAAATGTTCGGCGATACTGGTGGCGAGCATCGCCCCGTGCATCCGCCGTAACGGGGTATTGTCGGCGGGCACGGCAACCACCACGGCCCGCGCCATGCCCTCTTCTCCAAGGATATTCTCCACAAACTCCTTCACTTCACGACCACGCTCGCCGATCAAACCCACCACCGTGATATCCGCATTGGTGTAGCGGGTCATCATGCCGAGCAGTACGCTCTTACCCACACCGGAGCCGGCAAACAGCCCGAGCCGCTGGCCACGACCGACACTGAGCAGCGCATTGATCGCCCGAACCCCTACGTCCAGCGGCTCCCGTATCGGGGTGCGGGTCAGAGGGTTGAACACCTTGCCGGTAAGCGGGCGGCGTTCCATGGCGTGAATACGCCCCTTGCCGTCAAGCGGTTTTCCGGCCCCGTCCAGCACCCGGCCCAGCAGGTGGTCCCCCACTACCGCCTCGCACACCCGGCCGGTCGGCACCACTCGCGCGTCCTGCTCCAGGCCCCGGATGTCGCCGGTCGGCATCAGGTAGAGGCTCTCACCGGCAAACCCGACCACTTCCGACTCGATCTGTTCACCGCTGCTGCTGATCACATCGCACTGTCCGCCGATAGCCGCTCGACACCCCACCGCCTCCAGGGTGAGGCCGATCATGCGCGTGATCTTTCCCTCCACCACCAGGCCACGGCTGTCACCCACCCGCTGGTGGCACTGCCTTAGCCGTTCCGCCCAGATCGGGTTTCTGTCCGCTTCCGGAAGGCCCATCAGACACTGCCTGCTGTATCGGTATCATCCTCGTCCCGCTCACCACCCATCAGGTGAGTTACCATGGCGGTAAGACGGGACTCCAGGGTGGCATCAATCTGGGAGGTCTCGGTCACCACCCGGCAGCCACCCCGGGCCAGAACCGGATCCTCCACCACTTTCCAACCCTGCTCCTTCTCACTCATGTCGTAGATTTCACGCACCAGGCGTGCATCCTCCGGATGCAGCTGGACCCTGATATTGCGCGAGGAGACCGGCAGGATGGAGAGGGATTCGCGCACGATGCCAATGATATGGCTCGGCTCCATCTTGATCTCCCGCCGCACCAGCTGCCGTACCATGGAGATGACCAGGTCCACGAGCTCCCGTTCGACCTGTTCGTCGAGCTCTTTCAGAGGGCTCTCCAGGGTGCTCATCAGCCGCTCTACACCCTGAACCAGTTCGCCGAGCTGTTGTTGTCCCCGCTCCAGCGCTTCCCGGTGGCCGACCTCGAACCCCTCCTGCTTTCCCAGCTCGAATCCCTCCTGGTAGGCCTCCTTCTGCAGCTCCTCGAGCTGCTCTGCCGTCAGCATGGAGCCGGATGAGCGCATTTTGCTGGCACTCTTCTCCTGGCGCTCTCCCATGTTCGGTGGCAGCCACTGCTGGGCATCACCGGTGGCGTTGCCGGACAGGACCTTAGATGAACTCTTCTCCACCACCACCTCCAAGCATGATTTCGCCGGCATCGGCCAGGCGACGGGCCACGGTCAGGATCTCTTTCTGCGCCGCTTCGACGTCGCTCAGGCGCACCGGGGGCGCAGCCTCCAGGTCGTCGCGCAGCATCTCGGCGGCACGTTTCGACATATTCTTGAAAATCTTCTCCTTGAGCCCCTCGTCCGCACCACGCAGGGCCAGCAGCAACTGGTCGGAAGCCACCTCCCGCATCAGGGTCTGGATGCCCCTGTCGTCGACATCGATCAGGTTATCGAAGACAAACATGTTGTCCTGGATCTCCTGGGCGATCTCCTGGTCGACACTGCCTACCTGCTCCATGATCTCACTCTCGATACTACCCTCGATCAGGTTCAGGATATTGGCCGCGGTCTTGATGCCACCCAGGCTTGATGATTTGACGTTGCTGGCGCCGGAGAACTGCTTGTCGAGAATCTCGTCCAGCTCCTGCAGGGCAGCCGGCTGGATGCCGTCCAGGGTGGCAATGCGCATGATGATGTCGGGACGCACCCGCTCGGGAAACTCGGAAAGCACCTCCGCGGCCTGGTCAGGGTCGAGAAACGACAGCACGATGGCGATGATCTGCGGATGCTCCAGACGGATCAGCTCAGCGACCGAACGGGGGTCCATCCACTTCAGCTGTTCCAGGCCCTTGCTGTTGCGACCGAGCAGGATGCGGTCGATCACGCCCCCCGCCTTGTCCTTGCCGAGGGCATTGTTGAGTACATTGCGGATGTACTCGTCGGAGTCCACACCAAGCGATGTCTGGCTGCGCAGGGTATCAACGAAGGAGTGCATCACCGATTCCATCTTCTCGGTACTGACGTTGTTCATGTTGGCCATCGCCAGGCCCAGCTCCTGCACCTCCTTCGGCCCCATGTGGGAGAGGATCGAGGCCGCGTCCTTTTCTCCCAGCGCCAGCATCAGGATCGCCGCCCGCTCAACACCCGACAAGTTTTTCTGTTCTTCACCCTGCATCGCTTGCAATCCAGCTTCTCACCACCTGCGCCACGCGCTTCGGGTCATCCTGTACCATCTGGCGTGCCGCTTCCAGCGTATTCTCGTATTTCTCCGGTCCCGGCAGCATCATTGATTCGTCAGGTGCGTCCAGGGATCCACCACCACTCCCTTCCGTGCCACCGGCAGTACCCGCCGTCCCTTCGGCACCCGCACCAACCGTCGCCAGGGTAGCCGGCGAGGTGAGACGTTTCATGGTCGGCCGCAGCACGAAGAAGATCAGCAACAATACGAGTATGACACCTCCGGCCTGTTTCGCCACATCCCAGACCCAGGCCTCCTCCCAGATCTCGGGCTCGGGCAGCGGCTCCGGCGGCGCCGGCATCATGAAGGCGGAGTTGATCACTTCAACACTGTCACCGCGCTGGGCGTTGAAACCGATGGTTTCCCTGACCAGCCGGGTGATGCGGCTGATCTCTTCCGGCGTCCGCTCCACCCGGGTGACACTACCATCGTCGGCAACCGTCACCAGGTCGTCAACCACGACCGCGACGGAGAGCCGACGCAGCTTGTTGCTGGCCAGGCGGGTGTGACTGATGGTCTTGTCCAGTTCATAGTTTCGCGTCGCCCGCCTGGTGCTGTTGAGCGGCGCCGGCGAGGCTTCCCCCTCTGCCTGTTGAGTCGCCACCTCGGGTGCAGTACCGGCGGCCGGCGGCTGGTTGCTCAGGGCACCGGGAACACCCTGCACCGCCGACAGCCTGCTCGACTGTTCGTTCACCTGTTCGCTGCGCAGCGCCGGCAGATCCGGGTTGAAACGTTCCGAGGTCTGCTCGGTCACGGTGAAATCGATATCCGCCGTGACCTGGGCCCTCACCCTGTCCACGCCCAGAATGGGCGCCAGAATGTCCTCCACCCGCTCACGGTAGTATTGCTCAAGCTCCCGGGTGTATTCGAACTGGCTCGAAGTGAGCATCATCTGGCGGGAGTCCATCTCGTTGCTGAGCATGTTGCCCTTGTGGTCGACCACCGTGACGCGGGAGGCATCCAGCTCCGGAACGCTGGAGGCGATCAGGTGCACGATTGCCGCCACCTGCCCCTTGTCCAGCACCCGGCCGGAGTAGAGCTTCAGCACCACCGAGGCGCTGGGGTTGTTCTGCTTGCGTACAAAGACCGATTTCTTGGGCGTGGCCAGATGCACCCTGGCGGACTCTATATTGGTCAGAGTACTGATGGTACGGGCCAACTCCCCCTCCAGTGCCCGGTGAAACCGGGCCGCCTCCAGGGCTCGACTGGTCCCGAATCCGGTCTCCTGCTGCAGGATTTCGAAACCCAGGCTGTCACTCTGCGGCAATCCCTGGCCGGCAAGCTTCATCCGCGCTTCGTGCAACTGCCCACTGGCCACCATCACCGCACCGGTGGCCTGGTTGACCTTGTAGGGAATTCCATTCTGCTCCAGTGCGGACACCACTTCGGCGGCATCCTTCTGGGCCAGGTTGCCAAACAGCACGCTGTAGTTCGGGGTTTGTGACCAGAGCACGATCGCAATACCCAGGGCGACGCTGGCCGCGATCCCGACCATCACCCCGAGTTGGCGCACGACAGGATTCTGTCCCAGGCCGGCCTGGGGAAACGTCTGTGTCAGGGCATTTTCGTTATCAGCCACGGTCTTCACCTGTCCATTATGTAATTACTTACTTTAAATAGTTTATATTACTTACTGTTTTTTTAGTAATTATATTGGCATATTCATCACTTCCTTGTAGGCATCGACCAGCTTGTTGCGGACCTGAACCATCGCCTCGAAAGAGAGACTCGACTTCTGCGCCGCCACCATCACCTGGGCCAGGTTCACATTCTCGTCGCCCATCGCGAATGCCTGCTTCAACTCGCCGGCCTGCTTCTGGACCTCGTTCACCTGCTGTATCGACTGACTGAGCAGTTCCGAGAAATCGGAGGCGCCAGCCACTTCCGCGCTCTTCGCTGTTGGCAGCGAGGCCGCCTGGGCCGACATCACCCGCATCTGCGCCATGATCTGGTCAATATTTGTCGTGGTTGTCATGCTCTCTATCCGTTACGCTTGCTGTGACTTGGCTATCCAACCCGGATAGCATGCAGAAAATGCACCAACTCTGTTTATCCGGGGATTGCCACCCCCGCCTCCCGGAGGCGGGCAATCTTGTAGCGCAGGGTACGCTGGCTGATGCCCAGCCTCTCGGCCACCTGCTTGCGACTGCCCCTGTCCTCCTTCAGCGCCTCCAGGATCATCCGCTCCTCCATGGTCCGCAGGTCATCGCTGAGACACCCCTTGGAGGCCGCATCCTCCTGCGTTACCTGGGTCTCGGGCTGCCTGGGTTTGCCGCCTAGCGCGAAATCCATCTCGAAACAGAGTGCATCGGGGGTTATCTCAACACCATCACAGAGAATCAGGCCACGCTGCATCACGTTATCCAGCTCACGAACGTTGCCCGGCCAGGCATGTGCCAGCAGTCGCTTTTCCGCCTCCGGTGTGATCAGGGGCTCGGCTATCTTCTGACTCTGGCAGATGCGACGGAGAAGAAATTTCGCCAGCGGCAGGATATCCCGCTGCCGCTCACGCAGCGGCGGCAGGTGCAGTGGAAACACGTTCAGCCGGTAGAACAGATCCTCGCGAAAACGCCCCGCCGCCACCTCCTCGCGCAGGTTGCGGTTGGTGGTCGCCAGAATCCGGACATTCAGGGGAATCACCTTGCGGCCGCCGAGCCGTTCCACCTCCCTCTCCTGCAGAACACGCAGCAGCTTGGCCTGCAGCGGCAGGCTCATCTCGGAGACCTCGTCCAGTAACAGGGTGCCATCCTGTGCCTGTTCGAACTTGCCCGGAGCTGAGCTGTAGGCCCCGGTGTAGGCACCCTTCTCGTATCCGAACAGCATCGCCTCCAGCATGTTATCTGGAATCGCGGCGCAATTGATCGCCACGAACGGACCGTCGCTGCAGGCCGACTGACGATGGATGTAACGGGCAAAGACCTCCTTGCCGCTTCCACTTTCACCGCCGATCGACACCGTGGCCTGGCTCTGGGCCACCCGCCCGGCCAGCCCCAGCAGCTCCCGGGTACGCAGATCCTCGGCAATCACCTGTTCCTCAAGGGACGCCGTCTGCAGGATGCAACGCCGCACCTTTTCGACCAGCATCTCCGGTTCAAACGGCTTGGCCAGATAGTCCGCAGCTCCGCGACGCATTGCCGTAACCGCCTTCTCGATATTGCCGAAAGCGGTCATCATCAACACCGGCAAAGAGGGGTGGCGGGCCTTGATCCGGCTCAACAGCTCATGCCCATCCATCGGCTTCATCTGTACATCGCTGATCACCAGGCCGACTTCGCCTGCACTCTTCTCAAGAAGTTTCAGAGCACTCTCGCCATCGCTTGCCATTGCGGTTAGGTAGCCGGAAAGCTCAAGGGTGTCGCTCAACGCCTCGCGTAGCGTTGTATCATCTTCCACGATCAATACGGTTGCATGACTCATGCAGAACTCCTCACAGCTCGGTTACGACTGGGGCCCCGCCGATTGCCGGCGACATCACCCCTCTCCGCCGCCTCCATCAGTTGCGGCAGCTGAATTGAAAAAAGAGCCCCTTCACCGGGGCGGCTCTCGAGCAGCACCCGGCCCTGATGTGCCAGGACCACGGACTGAACGACCGCCAGGCCAAGACCGGTCCCGTCGGCGCGTGTGGTATAAAAAGGATCGAAGAGACGTGGCTGGTCCTGCTCACTGATGCCGGGACCGTTGTCCCGGAAATGGACCAGAACACGGCAATCGGTGATCTCGCTGGTGATCTGCAGGTGATCGGCCGTCTCCTGCTGCAGCGCATTCATGGCGATATTGGTCATTGCACCGAGCAGCGCCGCCTGATTGCCCGAAACACGTACCGCATCACTCAGTCCGGAACGATACTCAAGGTTCGCGCCAAAAGTCTGGCACGCCGGCTCCAGGTGCTGAACCAGCTCCCGCAGAAGATCATTGATGGCCACTGGCGCGAGCTCAAACCGGCCGCCGCGGGCAAATGCCAGCATATCGTTGATCTGGCTCTCGATATGACGCAAGCGCTCCAGGCAGCGGTGGGAAAAGCGACTGCGCTGTGATTCGCTGAGATCCGGTTGGGCAAGATTTGCCGTGTACAGGAGGGCCGAACTGAGGGGGGTACGAATCTGGTGTGCCAGCTGTGCCGCCACCTCGCCCATCTGGCTGAGCCGCAGCCGGCGGTCGATACGCTCCTGCAACTGCCGCTTTTCGGTAATATCGATCAGCAGGAGAATTTTGCCAGACTCGGGATCGAGCGAGCGCTCGATCATCGACAGCAACCTTCCGGAGCGCAACCAGCACTCGTCACCCTGCTGATCCGGACGGAAGAGACGCGCCTGCAGCGATGACCAGCGGTCGGAGACCTGTATGCCGTCAAGCAGCGTCTCCGCAGCCGGGTTGAACTGCTGGACCACTCCATCACCGTCCACCACCACCACGGCGGCCGGCAGCGTTTCAAGCAAGCGGGTCAGGCGATTCGCTATCAACTCCTTTTCCGCCAGCTCTAGGAGACGGTCGTTACGAGCGGAGGAGAGTTCGGCGGTTAGACGGGCCACCTGCTGCTGGAGCTGATGATAGGAATCCACCAGCTGTCCCGACACCTGGTTGAATACCTGGAAGGCGTCTTCCAGCTGTTCGCGCTGTGCAGTACTTTGAATCGACATCGGCATGTTCCGTTATTTGACGCTCGCGACCTGGGGGTCGACGTTACAAGACATCAAACAAAATACATGCCAATTTTTTGTTTTGTTGTTATATCAATGGCTTATTTACGCTACAAACTGGCAGCGTCAATTTCATGTCGTCTCTTGAGTGCGCTGAAGACCGAACTTTCGCAGTTTCTCGACCAGCGTGGTTCGCCGCATGTTGAGCCGCTTGGCAGCGTGCGCAACCACACCGTCACACTCATCCAGCGCCTGTCGAATCAGGCTCAGCTCGAGATTGCTCAGGTGACTCTTTAGATCTATCCCGTCACTCGGCAACCGGGGGACACTCTCCACCACACCCGGCTCACCTCCGGAGATCGAGACACTGGGAAGATCACCGGTAGCCTCCGGGATTGTCACACCTACCCGGAACTTCTCGGGCAGGTCCTTGATATCGACCACACCGTAAGGGTAGAGAATGGCCAGTCGCTCGATCAGGTTGGCCAGCTCGCGCACGTTGCCGGGCCATTCGAACTGGGTCAGGGCCATCACCGCCGCGGGCGTCAATCGGACCGATCCCCGTTTCTCCTTTTCTATGCGGGCGATCAGGTCATTGACCAGAACCGCGATATCATCCTTGCGTTCGCGTAGTGGAGGCATCTCGATCGGAAAAACATTCAGTCGATAAAACAGATCCTCCCGGAACCTGTCCTCCTTGATCGCCGCTTCCAGGTTTCGATGGGTGGCGGCGATGATCCGCACGTTGCACTGGATCGGCTTGTTGCTGCCCACCCGTTCAAAAGAACGCTCCTGCAGCACGCGCAGCAGTTTGACCTGCATCGGCATACTCATATCGCCGATTTCATCCAGAAACAGGGTTCCCCCATCGGCCATTTCGAATCGTCCCTGGCGCGCGCTGATGGCGCCGGTAAAGGCGCCCTTCTCATGTCCAAACAGCTCGCTCTCCAGCAGATCGGCCGGAATCGCCCCGCAGTTGACCGGCACGAACGGCTTGCCCCGACGGGAGGAGTTGTAGTGCAGCTTGCGCGCCACCACCTCTTTTCCTGTACCCGATTCACCCAGGATCAGGACGGTGGCATCGGTATCCGCCACCTGTTCGATCATGCGGTTTATCTGCCGCGTCGCCCGGCTGTTACCGGAGAGACTCCGGAACAGCTCCAGTGGACGCTGCCCGGAACTCGACTTTCTCTCGTTCTCCTGGAACAACTGGGCCTTGTGCAGCAGGTCGATCAGCATCTCGTACTGGGTCGGGACCGGCAGGCAGCCAATGAAAGGCGCACCGGGAGACTTTGCTTCCCCGTTGCCACCTGCCGTACACAACAGCTTGATCAGTGCCGGTCGACTCGGGTCCTCCTTGACCAGCTTGATCACCTTCTGCTGATCACTCTCCCCCGTGCCAGGACCCAGCAGTACCGTTACGCACTGCTCCCTGTCATGCCCTTCCAGAAGCTCCTTCAGCCCTTCCACATCCTGCGCCACTTCCAACTCGTAGTCGATAAAGTGAAAGATGGTCTCCAGGTACCTGACCCGGTCCGGATCCCCATCCAGAAGCAATACACAGCCGTTATGCAACATTCTCAAGGCCTCTAACAGTTTAATGTCCATCGCCCAATTCCCTGGCCTCTGAAAAAACTGCTATCTCTAGGAAAAACCGCATGATGCCGGGAGTTAACCAGCTAACAGGTCAATTGTCAAAATATTGTCGCGAACAAGGTACAGCGAAAGGGCTATGAAATACATCGTAATTTTTTATTGATTCACAGGAGAATAGGTGTTTTTTCTAACAACTTATTAAGGTATATATTATTACCAATTGTTTTTAATTGATATTTTCTGATAACAATCCCCAATCAGCACTCACCGCCGGTCCGTCCCCTTGCCTTCTGACGGGCAATCATTCGTCGATGCTGACGGAATATAAAGCGTTCCCAGAGGTCGTCCAGGGGCCCTTCCAGAGTCTCGATACCGGCATCGATGCGACACCCGGACGCCTCCCGGTGCAGCCCGGAGACCCGAACCGGCAACCTTAGTGATTGCGGAATGCCCGGATCCAGGAAAACAGACAACCATAGCCGATCACCAACATTCGGCAGACTGCCCGAACCAGTGGTCCAGCTGACTGCGGTCATCCGCAGTTTTACCGGACAACACTCGGCGTTGCGCGGCCCGCTGGTCAACAACTGGCATACCAGATCAAACAGCAGGTCCAGCTTGGCCTCTATCCGTAACAGCTCCCCGCTCCTCTCCCCCGCCTCCTCTGTCACCTCACGGTGGGACTCCTGGAACAGCAGCAACGCCCTTAGCAGGCGCTCGTTGCGTTCACTCTCCAGGGAAGAAGATGACCCTGGTGAATCGGTCCTTGGGGCCCAGTCGAGGTAAAGGGTTGCATCGTAGCTGACGCCCGTGGCAGAGGTGTTCTGCATTTCCTCACTCATCCATTTCTCCCGATCGATCAACAGTGCTGCGAGCCAGCTCCGGCATTGCTATCCCGCGGTCAGGTTGCACCCCGCCAATGATACCGCATTGAAGCCGGGTCCGGCCGCCTTGACATCCCCCTACGCTCAGCTTAGAAATAGAAGCCTATTCATAAAGTAGAAGGTTCCACTCTTGAGTGACATCTCGACCGGTATGCTATTCGGCATACTTATCTTCCTGATCCTGCTTTCTGGCTTTTTCTCGGGATCGGAAACTGCACTGATGACCCTCAACCGCTACCGACTGCGCCACCTGGCCAAGGCGGGTCACAAGGGGGCCGGCCGGGCACAGCGATTGCTCCAGCGACCTGACCGGTTGATCGGCCTGATCCTGCTCGGCAATAACTTCGTCAACATCATGGCCTCCTCGCTGGCCACGGTAATCGCTCTGCGCCTCGGCGGCGAGGCCGCTATCGCGGTGGCAGCCTTTCTGCTGACTCTGATCATCCTCATCTTCGCCGAGGTGGCACCGAAAACCCTGGCCGCGCTTAAACCGGAGAAACTGGCCTTTCCGGCAGCCCTGGTCTACACCCCCCTTCTGAAGGTCCTCTACCCCCTGGTCTGGGTGGTCAACGGTATCGCCAACTACATACTGCGCTTTCTGAACGTCTCTCCGGAGGATGCAGACGGCCACCTCCTGACCCAGGAGGAGCTGCGCACCGTGGTTATCGAGGCCGGTGCGATGATCCCCAAACGGCACCAGAAGATGCTGCTCAGCATCCTCGACCTGGAGAAGCTGGTAGTGGAAGACATCATGATACCGCGCAACGAGGTTGACGGTATCGATCTGGAAGAGCCGATCGAGGAGATCGTCAAGCACCTGCAGAACAGCGCCTACACGCGCCTGCCGGTATTTGACGGCGGCATCGACAACATCATCGGCACCATCCACGTCCGCAAGGCAATGCACGCACTGACCCACGGTGAGCTGACCCACGAGGTGATACGCGAAAACTGTGTTCCACCCTATTTCATCCCCGAAGGAACACCGCTCAACCGGCAACTGCTCAATTTCCAGCGCAACAAGCACCGAATCGGCATGATCGTCGACGAGTACGGCGACCTTCTGGGACTGGTGACACTGGTCGATCTTCTGGAGGAGATCGTGGGCGAGTTCTCCACCGATCCCGCCGACAGCGTGCAGGAGGTGCAGCCCCAGGAGGACGGCAGTTTCCTGGTTTCCGGCAGCGCCAACGTCAAGGAGCTGGTGCGCACCTTTCACTGGGACCTGCCACTGGACGGGCCGCGCACCATCAGCGGCCTGATAATCGAGTATATGGAGACTATTCCGGAGCCCGGAACCAGCCTGTTGCTGGCCGGATACCCGGTGGAAATTCTGCAGATCAAGGACAACCGGGTACGCATGATCAGGATTCAGCCGGAAAAACATGGCCAGGAGGGCTAAGCGCCCACCAGTCAACCTCATATAACCTGGCTGTCTTAACGGTACCGGTACGGGTAACCAAAAGCAGATTCCGTGAACCCATTCACACCCCCCGCTCAAGCTGAATGAAATTCGGTCGCTAGTAACACCAGGAAAACAGGGTGCCAGGGTGGCACGCCGCAACACGACAATCGATTTCATCATGCCCAAGCTGACGCTATGCTTTAAAGGACGTTTTATCAGCCTGCACAACCTGTCAACGGGGTGTGCAACCATTGGACGTGCGCCGGAGTGCGAGATTCATATCGACAGCCTTGCAATCGCCGATCGTCACGCCCGGATAGACCTGCTTGCGAAGGGTTGCCAGGTAACCCCCCTCCCGGATGCGACGGTCTACGTCAATCAGCGGAAGATCGACCAGCCGGCCCTGTTGGCACACGGTGACTGCCTGAGAATTGGTAAACACGAACTCTTCTACTCCGATTGCATTACCGACCTGAACCAGGACATCCGGCAGGAAAAACGCAGTAACGGCACGAATGGCAGGCCGCGGCAGAGCAGAAGGGATCCGTTCGACAGGCTACTCAACAATCTCAGTATATTACCAACCGGCAGCGTCCAGATCCTGAGCGGCCGGCATGTCGGAAAGATCATCCCGTTGCAGCGTGGCCTGACCCGGCTAGGTCTGAACGGCAACGAGTGTGCCGTAATTGCCCACCGTAACGACGGCTACTACCTGTCGCACCTGGAGGGCGATATTCCGCCCAAGGTCAACAGCCGCTCTATCGGCGATCACAGTGTGCGCCTCAAGGAGGGACACGAGATTCAGCTCGGCGGCATTCGCATGCGATTCCACGAAGCGATTGAACAATCGGCCGCCATGTGATTGACTCAAGAACACATTCCGATTCCCTGAACAGCGGCGGCCCCATGAGTCCAGCAGAAGAGACCGATAGAAGACATTTTCACCGCATCCTGTTCGACGCCCCGGTCAGCGTATCGGGTGGAGAGCAGGAGATCAGCACCCGGCTGATAGACATTTCGCTAAATGGCGTTCTGCTGGAGATGAACCCCCCCTCCCCCTGGAAACCGGGCGACCGGCTGGAGCTGAACATCCGCCTGGGTGACGAGGCATTCATCGACATGCAGGCGGTAGTTGTACATAGCGAGCGGGGACAGCTGGGCCTGACCTGCGAACATATCGACATGGAGAGCATTGCCCACCTGCGTCGCCTGGTGGAACTCAACCTTGGTGATGAAAGCCTGCTGGAAAGGGAGCTTTCGGCGTTGGGTTAGAGTCGACGCCTCAGAAAATATCCAGAACTTCGGCGAGCCGGTCCACGGCGATCACCTCCAGTCCATCAATCGCCTGCCGTGGGGCATTGGCACGTGGTACGACAGCGCGCCGGAAGCCGTGCTTTGCCGCTTCACGCAGCCGCTCGATGCCATTCGGCACCGGCCGGATCTCCCCGGCCAGGCCCACCTCGCCGAAACTGACCAGCTCGCGCGGCACCACCCGATCCCGGAAACTGGAGAGCACCGACAGCAGCAGCGGCAGATCGGAAGCGGTCTCGGTGATCCGCACGCCCCCTACGACATTGACATAGACATCCTGGTCGAACATGGCAATCCCGGTGTGCCGGTGAAGCACCGCCAGCAGCATCGAGAGCCGGTTCTGCTCCAGTCCCAGGGTCACCCGCCGGGGATTGGAGAGCGGACTCTCGTCAACCAGCGCCTGCACCTCCACCAGCAACGGGCGGCTGCCTTCCCGGGTTACCAGGATCACGCTGCCGGCCACCTCCTCCTCATGCCGGGAGAGAAAGATCGCCGAGGGATTACTCACCTCGCGCAGGCCCCGGTCGGTCATGGCAAAGACGCCCAGCTCGTTGACCGCACCAAAGCGATTCTTGATGGTGCGGACCAGGCGGAACTGGCTCCCTGCCTCGCCCTCGAAGTAGAGTACCGTATCCACCATGTGCTCCAGTACCCGCGGTCCTGCCAGGGCCCCCTCCTTGGTCACATGGCCGACCAGGAACACCGTGGTTCCGGTCTGCTTGGCAAAACGCACCAGCTGCGCCGCCGACTCCCGCACCTGGGCCACCGAGCCGGGTGCCGACTGCAACTGTTCGGTATAAAGGGTCTGGATCGAATCCACCACCATCACCGCCGGCTGCTCCTGCCGGGCCAGGGCGATGATCCGCTCCACGCCGGTCTCCGCCAGCAGCCGCAGATGGCCGCAATCCAGCCCCAGGCGGCGGGCACGCAGGCTGATCTGTTCCGGTGACTCCTCACCACTGATATAGAGCGTCTTCAGATCACCGGACAGGCCGGCCAGGGTCTGGGTCAGCAGGGTCGATTTGCCGATGCCCGGATCACCACCGATCAACACCACGGAGCCACTGACCAGCCCGCCGCCCAGCACCCGGTCCAGTTCCGGCAGACCGGTCGCGATGCCGCTACGCTGCTCGGGCGAGACTTCGGAGAGGTTCCTGATCCGGTTCTGGTTGGCATCTCCGGCATAGCCTGCAAAACGGGAACCGGCGGCTGGTACCGGGCTGGCAACCCCCTCCTCCAGGGTGTTCCAGCCCTTGCATTCGGGGCACTGCCCGGCCCACTTGGGCGACTCCGCGCCGCAGGCAGTGCAGACATAGATGCTCTTGCCGTTGCGTTTGCCTCCCGCGCCTGCCATCCCCTACTCCCCGACCTGCTCGAACCGCACCCGTCGGGTGATGCAACAGAAGAGTTCGTAGGCGATGGTACCGGCCGGCCCGGCTACCTCCTCCGCCGGCAGCCCCTCACCCCAAAGTGTCACCGGATCACCCACCTGGGCCTCGGGCTGGGTGCGAAGATCGACAGTCAGCATATCCATTGAAACCCGACCCACCAGTGGAACCCGTCGGCCGTTAAGCAATACCGGGGTACCGGTCGGGGCGTGTCGCGGGTAGCCGTCACCGTAACCGGCGGCAACCACCCCGACCCGCATCTCCTCCGGGCAGGTCCAGGTGCCGCCATAGCCGATCGGGCTGCCCTTGCCAAAGTGGTTGATCGCCAGCAGTCGACTGGCCAGCGTCATGACCGGTCGCAGACCTTCCTGTTCACCGGTCCGCCCCAGCATCGGCGAGGCGCCGTAGAGCATGATCCCGGGCCGCACCCACTCGCTGTGGGACTCGGGCCAACCGATGATACCGGCGGAATTGGCGATCGAGCAGGCCACCCCGTAGCGTTCCCGCAACATGCCGAAGCGGGCCAGCTGCTCCCGGGTGCGGGGATCAGCCGGGTCGTCAGCGGAGGAGAAGTGGGTCATCAGGCGCAAGCCGGGTGCCACCGCGCTACTGGCGGAGAGCTGCTGCCAGGCGCTTGCCACCGCCTCCGGCTGGAATCCGAGCCTGTGCATGCCGCTATCCACTTTCAACCAGCAGACAAGGGGCCTGTCGAGTCGATACTGCTGCAGCAACCGGATCTGTTCCGGCTGCTGAACCGCTACCTCGAGGGCGTGGCGCGCGGATGCCTCCATCTCCTCCCGGTCAGCAAAACCCTCCATCACCAGCAGAGGCCCTTCGATACCCGCCTCGCGCAGCAGCACCGCCTCTTCAACCCGGGCCACCGCCAGGGCATCGCTTTCGTCAAGAGCGGCGGCAACCCGCAGCAGACCATGCCCGTAGGCGTTGGCCTTGATTACCGCGTAGATCCGACTGCCGACGGCCAGCTCTCGGGCACGCCGCAGGTTGTGCCTGAGAGCGGAAAGATCAATGCGCGCGCTGGGCCCCATCAGTAATCCGCATCACCGTATACATCGTGGGCATAATTCTCGAACTTGGTATATTCACCCAGGAAGGTAAGCCTGACACTGCCGATCGGGCCGTTTCGTTGCTTGCCGATGATGATTTCCGCCGTTCCCTTGTCCGGAGTATCCGCGTTATAAACCTCGTCCCGGTAGATGAAGATCACCAGGTCCGCGTCCTGCTCAATAGCTCCCGACTCACGCAGGTCGGACATGATTGGTCGCTTGTTGGTCCGCTGCTCGAGGCTCCGGTTTAGCTGTGACAGGGCGATGACCGGTACGTTGAGCTCCTTGGCCAGCGCCTTCAGTGAACGGGAGATGGTGGAGATCTCGTTGGT
>JAPHTA010000323.1 GCA_026196475.1 Sedimenticola sp. | reverse complement strand
GTCGAGGGAGGAGCCCTGGGGGTCGAAGTCGGCGAGGGCCACCCTGGCCCCCTCGTCAGCGAACCAGGTTGCGATATTGGTCGCCAGCGTGGTCTTGCCGCAGCCTCCCTTGGCATTCATCAGCATGATGGTTCGCATCTTCACTCCTCCTGTGTGTTCTTTTTTTCGGCTGCCGCAATTATAGCCATAGACTGGTGGGGTGATTCAATTCTCCGCCTGGTCGATGCCCAGTTGCTCCCAGATGGTATCCACCCGGGCCTTCACCGCATCGCTCATGCGGATCGGCCGGCCCCACTCCCGGTTGGTCTCTCCGGGCCACTTGTTGGTGGCGTCGAAGCCGACCTTTGAGCCGAGGCCGGAGACCGGCGAGGCGAAGTCCAGGTAGTCGATCGGCGTGTTCTCGATCAGTGTGGTGTCCCGGGCCGGGTCCATGCGCGTGGTCATGGCCCAGATCACGTCGTTCCAGTCGCGCACGTTGACGTCGTCATCGGTGACGATCACGAACTTGGTGTACATGAACTGGCGCAGGAACGACCAGATGCCGAGCATCACCCGCTTGGCATGGCCTGGGTACTGCTTCTTCATCGAAACCACCGCCATGCGGTAGGAGCACCCCTCCGGCGGCAGATAGAAGTCAACGATCTCCGGGAACTGCTTCTGCAGGATCGGCACGAACACCTCGTTCAGGGCGACCCCGAGGATGGCCGGCTCGTCCGGCGGCCGGCCGGTGTAGGTGCTGTGATAGATCGGGTCCCGGCGCTGGGTGATGCGGTCGAGGGTGAAGACCGGGAAACGGTCCACCTCGTTGTAGTAGCCGGTGTGATCACCGAATGGCCCCTCAGGGGCCATGTCGTCGGGGTGGATGTGCCCCTCCAGCACGAATTCGGCCGAGGCCGGTACCTGCAGGTCGTTGCCGAGGCAGCGCGCCACCTCGGTGCGGCTGCCCCGCAGCAGGCCGGCAAAGGCGTACTCGGAGAGGGTGTCGGGTACCGGGGTCACCGCGGCCAGGATGGTGGCGGGATCGGCCCCCAGGGCGACGCTGACCGGGAACGGTTCCCCCGGGTGGCGCTGCTGCCAGTCACGAAAATCGAGGGCGCCGCCCCGGTGCGACAGCCAGCGCATGATCACCCGGTTGCGACCGATCACCTGCATCCGGTAGATGCCCAGGTTCTGCCGCTTCTTCTCCGGTCCCCGGGTCACCACCAGGCCCCAGGTGATCAGGGGTCCGGCGTCCTCCGGCCAGCAGGTCTGCACCGGCAGCCGGGCCAGGTCAATCTGCTCCTGCTCGATCACCGTGGCCTGACAGGGTGGGTGCTTGATCTCCTTCGGCGCCATGTCCAGCACCTTGCGGAATACCGGCAGCTTGGTCCAGGCGTCCTTCATCCCTTTCGGCGGCTCCGGCTCCTTGAGCATGGCCAGCAGCCGGCCCACCTCCCGCAGCGCCTCCACCGAGGTCTCACCCATGCCGAGGGCGACCCGGCGCGGGGTGCCGAACAGGTTGCCGAGAAGGGGGTAGTCCGAGCCCTTGACCCGCTCGAACAGCAGGGCCGGGCCGCCGGCGCGCAGGGTGCGGTCGCAGATCTCGGTCACCTCCAGGTTGGGATCCACCTCCAGCGAAATCCGCTTCAGCTCCCCCATCTCCTCCAGCTGGTTGATAAAGTCTCGCAGATCCGAGTATTTCATAGGCTCCTGGTTGGCAAGTTCTGAACCCGGGCTAGAGGCGGAAACCGCCGTAGCGCCTGGCCAGGCGATGGTTCTTGAAGGCGATGCCGCCGATGAAGCTGAGTAGCAGCGCCAGGCCCAGGGCCGGCAGGTGCCAGGCGCTGAGCCGGATGCCGCCGCTGGCCTCGGGCGTGGCTGCCGGTTGCGCGCCGGCCAGGGCGGCGATCCGGTCGAGACGCGCCTGCAACGCCTGCTGCGACTGGCGCAGGTTCGCCAGCTGCTCGTTGTCATCCTTTTCGGCAGCGGCCTGCGCCTCGGCCAGGGCCTGCTCCAGTTCGGCCAGGCGTCGCTTCAGTGCGCCACTCTCCGGTGCCCCGGTTTCCGGCGTGGCCGCTTGCTGTTTCAACAGTTCGATCTCGGCCCGGGCATCCGCCAGCTGCCGTTTCAGTTCCGCCAGTTCCGGATCCTCGGCGGATTCGTCGTCATCGGTGCCGCCCAGGGCCTTCAGCTTCTGGTTGGCCTGGCGCAGCTGCTGCTGCAGCTGGCTGTTCTTTGCCTGCAGCTCCAGCAGCATGATGCGGCTGGACTTCTCGTCGCTGATGAAGCGGGTCTCGACCCACCCTTCGCTGCCGTCCCCCAGGCGCACCCGGGTGAACCCGTCGCTGTTCTCCAGCCGCTCCAGGGGGGTGTCGCTGGGCAGCACCCGGAGCGGCTTGCCGCTGGCGTCCGGCTGTTCGTAGAAGCCGGCCAGCAGCTTGTCGGTGATACGGGCGCCCTGGGCAGTGCCGAGCAGCAGGAGTAGAGGCAGGGCCAGGATCAAACGCAGCCGTCCGCCTGCCATCACGCGTTGATTCCGCTGTGGCGCAGCAGGGCGTCGATCTGCGGCTCCCGGCCGCGGAAGGCGACGAACAGCTCCATGGCGTCTTTCGAGCCGCCCTGCTCCAGGATGTTGTGCAGGAAGGCGCGGCCGGTGGCCTGGTCGAAGATGCCCCGCTCCTCGAACAGGGAGAAGGCGTCGGCGGAGAGCACCTCGGCCCACTTGTAGCTGTAGTAGCCGGCCGCGTAACCGCCGGCGAAGATGTGCGAGAAGCCGTGCGCGAAGCGGTTGAAGGCGGGTGGGTGGATCACTGCCACCTGCTGCCGTACCTCTTCCAGGATCTGGTAGATGCGGCCGCCCCGGTCCGGGTCGTACTCCCGGTGCAGGCGGAAGTCGAACAGGCTGAACTCCAGTTGCCGCACCATCTGCATGGCGGACTGGAAGTTCTTCGCCGCAATCATCTTGTCATACAGCGCCTGGGGCAGCTTCTCGCCACTCTGGTAGTGGGCCGCGAACAGGTCCAGCGCCTCCCGCTCCCAGCACCAGTTCTCCATGAACTGGCTGGGCAGCTCCACCGCGTCCCAGGCCACGCCGTTGATGCCGGCCACCCCGGGGTAGTCGACCCGGGTCAGCAGGTGGTGCAGGCCGTGACCGAACTCGTGGAACAGGGTCTCCACCTCGTCGTGGGTGAACAGTGCCGGCTTGTCGCCCACTGGCGGTGAGAAGTTGCAGACCAGGTAGGCGACCGGGATCTGGTCGCACGTCGGGGTGAACATGCGCACGATGCACTCGTCCATCCAGGCGCCGCCTCGCTTGTTGCGGCGGGCGTGCAGGTCGAGGTAGAACTGCCCCTGCAGGTGGCCGGCCTCGTCCCGGATCTCGAACAGCCGCACCTCCGGATGCCAGCTCTCGAACTCCGACACCTCGCTGATGCGGATACCGTAGAGCCGGTTGACCACCGCGAACATGCCGTTCAGCACCTGGTCCTCCGGGAAGTAGGGTTTCAGCTCCTCCTGGGTGATGGCGTAGCGGTGCTGGCGCAGCTTCTCGCTGTAGTAGCCGATGTCCCACGCCTCCAGGGTCTCCATCCCGTAGTGCTCCCGGGCGAACGCCTGCAGCTCCTGCAGCTCCTGTTGCGCCTGGGAGCGGGAGCGGGTCGCCAGGTCGTTGAGGAACTCCATTACCCGCTCACAGTCGGGGGCCATCTTGCGCGCCAGGGAGCGCTCGGCGTAGTTGTCGAAGCCGAGGATCAGTGACTGCTCGTGGCGCAGCTTGAGGATCTCCTCCATGATTTCGCTGTTGTCCCACTGGCCGGCATGGGGGCCCTGGTCGGAGGCCCGGGTGCTGAAGGCCTGGTACACCTCCTGGCGCAGCTCCCGGTTGTCGGCGTAGGTCATCAGCGGCAGGTAGGAGGGGAAGTCCAGGGTCAGCATCCAGCCGGTCTCTCCCTGCTGTTCGGCGGTCTGCCGGGCCAGGTCGAGGGCGCTCTGGGGCAGGCCGGCCAGCAGCCGCTCATCCGGCAGCAGCTTGCTCCAGGCGTTGGTGGCGTCGAGCACGTTCTCGCTGTACTTGCTGGTCAGGCTGGAGAGCTGCTGGCTGATCTCCTTGAAGCGCTGCTTCTGCTCCGGCGGCAGATCCACGCCGGAGAGGTGAAAGTCGCGCAGGGCGTTCTGCAGCAGCTTGCGCTGGGCCGGGTCCAGGTCCGTGTCGTTGTCGTAGACCGACTGGTAGGCGGCCTGCAGCGCGGCGTTCTGGCCCATTTCGGTACCGTAGTCGCTCAGCTTGGGCAGGCAGGCGTTGTAGGCCTGGCGCAGCTCTTCGCTGTTGAGCACCGAGTTGAGATGGCTCACCGGCGACCAGGCGCGGTTGATCCGATCCTCCATGATCTCCAGCGGTTCCACCAGGTTGTCCCATGTGAAGGGACCGTTCTGGGCCAGCAGTTTTTCGGTCAGGGCGCGGCTCTCGGCCAGCAGCTGGTCGATCGCCGGCTCCACGTGCTCGGCGCGGATCCGGGTGAAGGGCGGCAGGTCCTCCAGGTGCAGCAGCGGGTTGTCCATGGTTTGCAGGTCTCTCCAGCGGGGTACGGCGTTAAAGGCCTATTCTTGCACAAATCATCCCGCTTACCCACAAAGTACAACCGGGGTGAGATAGCGGTAATAGGGCTGTTGGTGAGCATCCCTGTGTGGGCTTCCACTGATTGACCAGGGAGTCGGGATTTCAACAACAGCTAGCCCGGGGCGCGGGTGGGTGATCACAGGATGATTCGCAGGCCCAGCAGCCAGCTGGCGCCGGCGCCGCTGAGGAAAAAGAGGCTGATGGCGCCGATGGCCCGCCAGCGGTAGCGGCGCACCAGGTCGAACTCCGGCAGGGTGGAGATCAGGAAAGGATGGCGCGCGGAGTCGGTGGCGCCGAGGCGGTGCAGCGAGGGTATACTCTGCTCCGTTTGCGCAATCTCGGTCTGGCGCAGCGCAGCCCGGCGTACCAGCTCCCACTCCCGCAGGTCGATCTCGCCGTCCCGGTTCAGATCGAAGCGGGCCAGCAGCCCGGCCCGGTCCTGTTTCCAGGCCCGCAGCAGGCCACGCACCCGCTCCTCCTGCTGCTGGCGCTGGTCCAGGTCGTCCTCGCTTTTGAACAGGCCCAGGGCGTAGAGCCGGTCGCCGGGATAGATGCGCTCTTCTGTGTAGCGATAGCGGCCACCGCCCAGGTCCCGGTTGAGCAGGTCGGCGACCCGGTGCAGTGTGCTCTGCGGGCGGCGCCTGGCGGGGTCCGGCCGGGCGTGGGGATAACGGCTGTGGCCGTACCAGACGGTTCGGTCGCTGGCGGTCACTTCGGCCCCCTCCGGGTCCAGCAGGCAGTCGCCGGTCTCGTCCCGCAGCAGGAACAGGGCGTCGCTGGTGTCGCTCTCCACGCTGCGCCAGTGTTTGTCGCCCTGTTTCTCGATCTTGTAGCGGTACCAGCAGCAGGGGGTGCCGGTGAGCGGGGCCAGCACCGGTTCGCCCGGCAGCGACAGCACCTCGCCCACCAGCTCCACGTAGCCCTGGTGGGCGGAGCGGATCCTGGCGGTGGGGGCGTTTTCAATCAGGCGGGCGCGACCGAACCAGCGGAAGGCGAAATAGAAGCCGGCCAGGGCCAGGCCGGCCGCGAACAGCAGCAGGCCCCAGTATTCGGCCTCGCTGAGATGCAGCAACTGCTGGCCCGGGCTCATCCGTTAAACAGGGTTTTCATATCCACGTCGCGCTTCTCCTCTTCCGAAAACTCCAGCAGCTGGGCGGCCTTGAAGTTGAACAGGCGGGCGACGATCAGGTCCGGAAACTGCTCGATGCGGACGTTGTTGTTATTGACGCTTTCGTTGTAGTACTCACGGCGGTCGGCGATGCTGTTCTCCAGCCCGCTGATGCGGCCCTGCAGATGCTGAAAGGTCTGGTTGGCCTTCAGGTCGGGGTAGGCTTCGGCCACCGCGAACAGGTTACCCAGGCCCAGCCGAAGCTGGCTCTCGGCCCCGCCCAGGGCGCCCACGTCGCCCCGCTCCCGGGCATTGGAGACCGCGGCCCGGGCCTGCATCACCCGCTCCAGGGTCTCCTGTTCGTACTGCATGTACTGTTTGCAGGTCTCGACCAGCTTGGGCAGTTCGTCGTGGCGCTGCTTGAGCAGCACGTCGATGTTGGCCCAGGCCTTGGAAACGGCGTGTTTCAGGTTGACCAGGCCGTTGTAGATGGCGATGCCGTAGAATGCGAGGGCGGCCAGTACGCCCAGGGTAATGAAGGTGCCTATCTCCATGCTGTCTCTCCAGGGTGAGCGATTGTTGTTATGGGGCCACTATATCACCCGCCGCTGACCGGAATTGTGAAGGGCGCTGGCAACTGTGTCGGCGGCGACGGGGAATGCTTGACCGGAACAGCCGGCCTCAGGGGGGCGGGCCAATGCCGGGCATCGTGTCCCGTCCGCTGGTTGCGTCAGTTCATCGCCTGAATGCAGGGCAGATCCCGGCATTGCGGCTCTTCCGGTCAGTCCCGGGTCAGCTGTTTGTCCGCCTGCTTGCCCAGGAAGCGTCCCAGCAGCAGTTTCGAGCGTTCGGCGATGGAGGCCTCGTTGAGTCGTCGCTCCCGCAACAGCAGCTGGTCCATCAGGTGGGACTCCTGGTAGAGGATGTTCTCCCGGGGCGGGCTGTAGGGGGTGTCGATGGTGACGCGTGCGATCCGCCCCAGGTTGATGCCGCGCCCGTCGTCCAGGATCAGCATGTGCGGCGCCAGGCCGCGGGCCGGATCGGGGCGTGGGAAATCCACCACGTCCACCAGTTCGAAGGCGGTGTCGGAGAAGCGGATCCCCAGGTGGATATCCTCCGGTTTCAGTTCCACCAGGTAGACCGGCTTGCCGATCGCCTGTTTCAGACGCTGCACCTGCTGGCTGTAGTCGGCGGAGGGCCAGAGCCGCTCCCGCTGCAGCCCCTCGAAGGCAACCTCCTGGCAGTTCTCCCGTGTCATGCGGCTCCCCTGGCGTCGCTATCATTTTCGGTGTGGCCCAGAATAGCCGTTTTGCCCGCCCCTTTGCCACTCGGCCAAGGCGGTTTCGTTCGGGCATGGGAGCCAGTAGACTGGCCTCCCGGTTTTCTGCAATCAGAACAGGAGTCCAGCATGTCCAGCATCCGCCCTTTTGACGGCAGGGTCCCCCGGCTCGGCGAATCGGTCTGGATCGATCCCAGCGCGGTGGTGATTGGTGACGTGGAGATCGGCGATCACTCCTCGATCTGGCCCATGACCACCCTGCGCGGTGACGTGAACAGCATCCGGGTCGGCAGTCGCAGCAATATCCAGGACGGCAGCGTGCTGCACGTGACCCACGCCAACCCTGCCTCGCCCGACGGCTATGCCCTCAGCGTGGGTGATGACGTCACCGCCGGCCACAAGGTGATCCTGCACGGTTGCAGCATCGGTGACCGTTGCCTGATCGGCATGGGGGCGATTGTGATGGACGGGGCCGTGGTGGAGTCGGATGTCATTATCGCCGCCGGCAGCCTGGTGACCGAGGGCAAGGTGCTGGAGAGCGGTTATCTCTGGTGCGGCTCGCCGGCCAAGCGGCTGCGCAAGCTGACTGAAAGAGAGCTGGAGTTCCTGCCCTACGTCGCCGGGCACTACGTGAAACTGGCCGGGAAGTATCGCGCCGGCTGAATGTTCGGGCAGGTCGCCGGTGTGGATTCAGCCACGCAACAGGGTGATTACGGGCCCGGTGTCGGGGCGCACGCCGCGCCACAGGTAGAAGGACTCGGCCGCCTGCTCCACCAGCATGCCCAGGCCGTCCAGCGCCCGTGCCGCGCCCTGGGCCCGGCCCCAGCGCACGAAGGCGGTGGGTTGGTCGCCGTACATCATGTCGTAGCACCAGCCGCCGCGATTCAGGAGGTCGTCCGGGATCTCCGGCACCCGGTCCTGCAGTCCGGCGGCGGTGGCATTGATAATCAGGTCGAAGCGCCGCCCGGCCAGCCGCTCCAGGCCCATGCCCTCGAGGCGGCCCAGCT
>JAPHTA010000381.1 GCA_026196475.1 Sedimenticola sp. | reverse complement strand
CCAGATCGAGGCCCGCTTCATCACCCGGGAGGGACGCCGGATACCGATTCTCTTCTCCCGTACCGCGATACGCGACGAGGCGGGGGAGATCAGCGATATCCTCTGTATCGCAAAGGACATGACCGGCTATGTCCGGCAGGAAGAACAGAGCGGGACCGGGAACCCGGGCCCCGTTGATACGCTCTTAGAAGGAGTTGATCATGAGCGATCCGACTGACCGCCCCGTGGAGAACGAGGACACCACCCTGACCGCCAACGCCCTGAAGGCGATGGCCCATCCGTTACGCTGGAAAATCCTCTGCTCACTCGGTGACGCCGAGCTCTCGGTGGGCGAGATCGTGGAGCGCACCGGCACCTCCCAGAGCAACATATCGCAACACCTGGAGCAGCTGCGCAACAAGAACATCGTGGTCTCGCGCAAGGAGGCGAATCGCATCTACTACCGGATCCGGAACAGTCAGCTGCTGACCCTGATTGGCACCATGCGCACGGTGCTCTGCCCGGCCAACCTGGACGAGCGCTACCCCAACGAATAGCCACCGGCGGCTGAAAGAGACAAGCGAATCCCGATTCCGGTATCCTTAGCCGGATGACTCCCGAAGACGTGTATCAACAGGCGATCAGCGCCGGAGAGGCGCTACCGGACCCGGCACAGGCCGCGGTGGTGGCCGAACTGCAGGCACTTTACCAGCGCCTGCTGGAGCCACCCCCTTCACAACCGCAGCCGGGCCTGCTGGGTCGCCTGCTGAAGGGGAGGGAGAACAGCAGGTCTGACCCGGTAACCGGCCTTTACCTGTGGGGTGGTGTCGGGCGGGGCAAGACCTGGCTGGTGGACCTGTTCTACAACCAGCTCCCGTTTCCTCAGAAGCTGCGCATTCACTTCCACCACTTCATGCGCGATACCCACGAGGCGCTGACCCGCCTGAAGGGACAGAAGAACCCCCTGCAGCATGTGGCCGGGGAGCTGGCCGCACGCACCCGCATCCTCTGCCTGGACGAGTTTATCGTCAGCGAGATCGGCGACGCCATGATCCTGGGTACACTGCTGAAACATCTCTTCGACAACGGCGTCACCCTGGTCACCACCTCCAACACCGAGCCCGACAACCTGTACCGCAACGGCCTGCAACGGGCCAGCTTCATCTCTGCCATCGAGCTGCTGAAACAGCACACCCGGGTGGTACAACTGGCGAGCGAGACCGATTACCGGCTGCGCTACCTGAGCCAGGCCACCGTCTATCACACCCCCCTGGGGCCCGAGGTGGAAGCTCGACTGAGCGAGGAGTTCGAGCAGCTGGCGCCGGAGCCGGGCCGGGTCGGCGGCCACATCAGCCTGTACGGCCGGGAAATCCCGGTCCGGCGCCTGGCCGATGACGTGGTCTGGTTCGAGTTCCAGACCATCTGCGGCCCGCCGCGCAGCCAGGCCGACTACCTGGAACTGGCCCGTTGCTTCCACAGCGTCATCATCTCCGGCATTCCCCGGCTGGGCCCGGAACGGGAGGACGAGGCGAAACGCTTCATCTTCCTGATCGACGAGTTCTACGACCGGGGCGTGAAGCTGATTGTCAGTGCCGAAGTCGCACTGCCGGAACTCTACGCTGGCGAACGACTGGGTTTCGATTTTGAACGGGCGGTCAGCCGGCTGCAGGAGATGCAGTCGCACGACTACCTGTCACGGGAGCACAAGGCATGAACGATCAACTGGTCGAGCTTGAGCAGCGCATCGCCTTTCAGGACGACGCCATTCACCAACTGAACCTGACCGTAAGCCGGCAGCAGAACGAGCTGGCCACCCTGCGCCTGGCGATCCAGGAGCTGCAGAAACAGCTGCGCAACCTGGAACCCCCCGGATCAGGCGATGGAGAGCCCGAGATCCCGCCCCACTACTGAACGCAGGGGATGGCACCGGATCCGCTAGCCCTTGACATATAAATGATAACGATTATCATTTGTCTTCGTGATAACTACGGAGACGAGAGTGATGCGCTGCATAATCGATGCCTGGCTGGAACGCAACGACCCCTGCCTTCGACTGCTGGATGCGGAGACGGGGCTGGAGATCATCCGTTGCAACGCGGCCTGGATTGTACCCCTGCTGGAGAGCGGCGAGCTGAGCCTGGAGCAGATCCAGGATGAGACGCTGAGCTACCCGGAGCGACTGGGTCTGACCGATGGAACGGCGGAACCATGTGCGACCTGAGCAAGAAGCCGTTCCACCCACCGGAGCGGGTACGCAACGGGCGCCGCCGGCTGCACCAGCTGGACCGCGCCTATCACTGCACCATCCTCGGCACCTGCCTGAACCTGCAGGAGCTCTACAAGGTGCTGCGCCAGAGCGGAATCACCCTGCCCCCCGGAGTCAGCGACTACGATGCCCACCGGTCACTGGTGGGGGCCAGCGGACGGGGCGGCCACGCGGCCAAGCGGCTGCAGCGGTTTCTGGATCGCAAGTATCAACGCAGTATCACCGGCCTGGGCCGGTGCCATGACTCTCAGGCGCTTGAACAGGCCTGGCAGGAGGCCGTTAAACAGGGCGATATTGCCGGCACCTTCTGGGCCCTGGTAACCCACCCCCAGAGCAGTGACGCCCTGCTGCAGAAGGTCTACGGCGAAGTACACATGCTCTGCCACCTGGCCGGCGCCTCCCAGCGGGCCGACCTGAAGCGGCTGGCCGCGCTGGAGAGCGAAGTGGATGCGCTGCACTCGATCGCCGCCGGCAACTCTCTGAAACATCAACGGCAACTGTTGGAACGTGACCGGCTGATCGCCCAGCTGGAGCAGCGCATGGCGGAGCAGAAACGGGTCACGCGCAACCAACGCTATCCGGACGGAGACGCCATTCACCAGGAGCTGCAGGAGATGCGGCGCGGCCACGACCGCACCCAGCGACAGCTCGAACGCTGCCGCCGGCGCCTGGATCACGTTCGACGGCTGGCCCGGCAGCTGCAGCAGCGTCTGGATTCGACCGAACTGCTCCTGCAGGAGAGCCGGGGCGAACATCAGGCCATGGAGGAGATGCTGGCGGATCTACTGGAGCACAACGGACAGGACCGTCGACCGGACGCTGCCGACCTGAGGGGACGGCAGGGGGTCTATGTCGGCGGGCGCGCCTCCCTCTCACCCCATTTCCGGGCCCTGGTAAAACAGCTGCACGGCGAGTTCGAACACCATGACGGCGGCGTGGAGGAGAGCCGTGCCAACCTGCACTGCCTGCTGGGCAAGGCGGACATGGTCTTCTGCCCGATCGACTGCGTCAGCCACGATGCCTGCCTCAAGGTAAAGCGCTTCTGCAAGCAGCATGCAAAGCCTTTCATCCCGTTGCGCAGCTCCGGCCTCTCCGCCTTCGCCCGTGAACTGACCCGGATCGATCAAGCCAATACGGCGGCGACACCCAACTGAAATTGGAGTTAGTCCTGATGAAACAGACAACACCCCACCTCAGGTATTTCGAACGCAAATGCGTCACCGGCGGACTGCTCTGGGCGACCACCCTCACAGCCCTCGCATTGGGCGGTCTGATGGGAAGCGCTATCTGAAGGTTTTCGGAAACCGGAAAACCGAACGGTACTACGAATTAACAAGTCATCCGGCCACGCAGACCAGGAGAAAATCGACTCGCAGGCAGACACATCCATTCAAGACGGGCCACGTCCCGTTTAATCAACCTGACGCAACAGAAGAGGACAGCGTGAAAAAATATCTCTGCGCAACCGCAATAGCCCTGGTCACTGCACCGGGCGTACAGGCGGACACCCTTGCCGATGCCTTCCGCAACGGTACGGTTTCCGGCGATATCAACCTGTTTTACAAGAACATCGACAACAACTCAGGCGCTGATCAGGCCTACGGCAGCGGTTTCCTCGGCTTCAAGTACGAGACCGCGCCATTTCACAACCTGCAGCTGGGCCTGGCCCTGCGCCACGGCAGCGAGGCCTATGAACAGAACAGCGGTGACTCCGACGAGGGTGTTGGTACCCTGTTAACCGAGGCCTACATCAGCTACCAGGGTGACGGCCTGGGACTGGTTGCCGGACGCCAGGCGATCGATCTGGAGTGGGTCGGTGACTACCACGAGGCGGTGATGCTCACCAGCAGCACCCTGCCCAACACCGAACTGGCCGCCGGTTACAGCCGCAGCCTGGCAGTGGCGGACGAGGATGATCTGCAGCACAGCTTCAGCGATATCGGCGACGATGGCGCCTGGTTCCTGGATGGGAAATTCACCCCCGTCGAGGGCCTCAGCCTCAACCCCTACTACCTGCATGCCAACGACATCTTCTCCGGCATCGGCCTGAAGGTGGATCTTGAGCATGCATCAGGACTCGGCCTGACTTTCCACTACGCCGCCTCCGACGTGGATGTGGCCGGCGAACAGGATGGCGATATCCTGCACCTGGAAGTGCGCGGGGCCGTGGGCGAACTGGCACTGGCTGTCGGCTATATCGCCACTGACGAGCAGGGGGGCATCGGCCACCTGGACGAGATGGGTGAGAATATCAACCCGCTGGAGGAGGGCAACCAGGTCTACGTAGCGGACGCCCAAACCTGGTACCTGGGCGCCGGGTATGCGGTGGGCAAGGCGAGCTTCGGCCTACTCTACGGTGACAGCGACTACGCCGGCAACGCCGGGGAGCAGGAGCTGGACCTGACCTTCTCCTATGACCTGGGGGCTGTCGCAGAGAACCTGAGTGTCGGCCTGGTCTATACCATGATCGATGCCGACAGCAGTGCCAATGACTATGACAAGGCGACCCTGATGCTCAGCTACGCATTCTGAAACCGGCACGACACCATAAAAAAACCGGCTGCCTCAGCAGCCGGTTTTTTATGGTGTCGAGGGCGGTTCAGTCGCTGCCCCAGCTTTTCCCCTTTACCCCCGGGCTGTGGTAGGCCTGGCTCAGCTCGTGCACCGCCTGCACCATGGCGCCGGCATGCTCCGGATTCACATCGGGGTGGATGCCGTGTCCCAGGTTGAACACGTGGCCGGGACCGTGACCGTAGCTGGCAAGCACCCGTGCCACCTCCTCGCGAATCCGTTCCGGCGCCGCATACAGGATGCTCGGGTCCACGTTGCCTTGCAGCGCCACCCGATCCTTGACCCGCACCCGGGCATCCGCCAGATCCGTGGTCCAATCCACGCCGAGGGCATCGCAACCGGTTTGGGACATGGCATCCAGCCACTGGCCACCGCCCTTGGTGAAGAGGATTACCGGTACCCGCCGACCCTCGCTCTCCCGCTCCAGCTTCTGCACGATGCGCTGCATGTAGTCGAGTGAGAACTGCTGGTAGTCCCGGGGGCTGAGCACCCCACCCCAGGTATCGAAGATCATCACCGCCTGGGCACCCGCCGCGATCTGGGCGTTGAGATAGCCGATCACGGAGTCCGCCACCTTGCCCAGCAGGCTGTGCATCAGGTCGGGTCGATCGAACATCATCTCCTTCACCTTGGCGAAGTTCTTGGTGCTGCTGCCCTCCACCATGTAGGTGGCGAGGGTCCAGGGACTGCCGGAGAAGCCGATCAGCGGTACCCGGCCATCCAGTTCCCGGCGGATAGTGCGCACGGCATCCATCACGTAGCCCAGGTCCTGTTCCGGATCCGGAACACCCAGCGCCTTCACCGCCGCCTCGTCCCGCACCGGGCGTTCGAACTTCGGCCCCTCGCCCTCGGCGAAATAGAGCCCCAGGCCCATGGCGTCGGGTATGGTCAGGATATCGGAGAAGAGGATCGCCGCGTCCAACGGAAAACGCTCCAGCGGCTGCAGGGTCACCTCGCAGGCCAGTTCCGGGTTCATACAGAGATCCATGAAGCTCCCGGCACGGGCACGGGTGGCCCGGTACTCCGGCAGGTAGCGCCCTGCCTGGCGCATCATCCACACCGGTGTCATATCTACGGGTTCACGCATCAGGGCGCGGAGGAAGCGATCGTTTTTCAAGCTGGACACGGGGATTCCTTTTTTCTGCGCAACAGGATTACCGGCTGTCCGCCGGTGAGACGGCGAGTTTACACCGAAATGGCTTACGAAAACACGGCACCGGGAAGAATCCCTGGTGCCGTGCTGAGAGATTCGGGGTCCCGGGCAGGAATCCGGGATCAATAGCCCCCTTTCTTGCCCACACCAACGAAGGAGAAATCCCACTCCAGGTCAAACGGCGCCCACCAGGCCCCGACCCCGGTCTCCTTGTCGGTGTGCCGATAGAAGCCGTTGTAGGCGGGCGGCTTGATGTGGTACTTCAGGTGATACTTGCCCGGACCGTTGAGCTTGATATTGTCGGCATAGTGGGGCCCGTCAGAGGCGACCATCGGCATGAAGTGGCCGGTGGTGGACCAATCGCTGCCCTGCTGGGTAATGGTGTAGCTGATATCCAGGTAGGGCATCCACTCACCGGCACCGAAACCGTTCTGGTTGCCCTGGATGGCGTGAATATCCGCCTCCAGGTGAATATCCTTATTCCCCATCCCCGGCAGCATCGGCTCCATCATGGTCGGCTGCAGGTAGACCGCCGCCACCTCCATGCCGTTGATCTCCACCGGGTCGCCCACTGGCACTTCACCGGCTACCGCTGCTCCGCCACCGAAAATTGTCGCAAGTACCAAAGTTATCTGCTGATTGTTCATCTCGCTCTCCGTAATGTAATGCGAATCATTCGCGTTATAGAATACAAAAAAAAGGCTCCGTCCGGATCCACCAGACGGAGCCGTGTCAGAGTCCGAAAATAGCCGGCCACCAGGCCAGCCCGACCAGCAGGCTGCCGCTCACCCCCGGCAACAGGGGCAGCCACAGGTGACGGCCGGCAATCCCCTGGCGCCGCAGGATGCTGGCTCCCAGGTGCAGGCTCCAGCCCACACCGAGCAGGAACAGCAGCAGCTTGGTGCCGCTCACCACCTCCGCTCCCAGCGCCTGCAAGGGCGTGAACAGCTCCCCCCCCAGGCCCAGCACCAGTGAGACCATGGCCACCGGCGCATACTGGTAGCCCAGCTCCACGAACCGTCGCGCCAGCTCCCGGTCCCCGCCCTGGCGACCGGCCAGCCAGGCGGAGAGCCAGGTGGTGAAGGCCAGGAGGGCGGCCAGCAGCAGCATCACGCCCAGCATGAAGCCCACTATCATGCCGAAATCGAGCCAGTTGAAGACCTCACGCCGCTGCGGATGGACACTCATCAGCCACCAGGGCCCGGGGTTCCCGATCCAGTATCAACCCTGCTCGATCATCCAGGCACCGAGTTGCTGGCGCCAGACCTGGTACTGAGGCAACACCAGCCAGAGGAACCCCCCCAGGGCCACGCCGCTACCCAGGAACAGGAACAGTACCTCCCAGGGATTGGGGTGGTGTCGGCGGATCTGCTCGATCTCCTCGCCCGGATGGCGCAGGCGCAGGAAGAGTCCGCCCCGGGAGCGGGGATTGACGCAGCGGAAACACTCGATGCAGTGCCGCGACTCCTCCTTGCGGGGAATGTCGATCATGGTCGGGCAGACCCCCTTCTCGGTAAAGCGGTCCCCGCCGGGCTTCTTCCGCTTGGGTGCGAACTGCACCGCGCCGATACGGGAGAAGACCCCCAGCAGCAGGCCGATCGGGCACATGTGGCGGCACCAGGCCCGCTTGTTGCGGCCGTACAGGAAGACGATCAGGATGGCCAGCAACAGAGTACCGCCGAACACCTCTGCCACCGCCTCCGGATGGTCCCGCACCCCCACGGTCTGCCCCAGCAGGGTAATCAGCAGGAAGCTCAGGACCGGTGTCCCCTCCCAGCGCACCCAGGCCGGGATCGGCCGCTGCAGCCCCTTGCGGTTGGCCCACTCCGACGCAGCCCCCATGGGACAGAGCAGGCCACACCAGCTGCGACCGGTGAAGATCACCGAGAGGAACACCAGCGGAAACCAGAGGCCCCACATGGCGTAGTTGGCAAACCGGGTGAAGTCGTTCCAGGGCGTGGCACTCTCCAGCGGCTCGGGAAGAAACAGCGGAAGAAAGATGACGACGAGGAAAAACAGGAACATCAGGCCATGGGCCCACACCAGGCGCTCCCGGTGACGCACGAAGAACGCCTCGATTGAACCGGCCATCGCTCCCCGGGTGGTGTGCGGAATGTGAACCGGAATGGCGGCCAGAGGATCGCCAGCCCGCCGTGCTGTTCCCGACTCCAGGCTCACTCACCATACTCCATCTGAAGTTGCCGCCGGCTACGCCACCACCAGAGCAGCGCAAGTGGCAGAGGCAACAGCAGGAGCACTTGTGCCGACACGCTTTCCAGGCTGGGATAGAGCCCGAGCCAGGTGATACTGGGAACATTCTGCAGGGGAGTGATGCCGATCCATCCCGCCTCCTGCAGTTCCAGCACGCCGCCACCGGCAAAGCTGATCGCCAGGTAGTAAAGCAGCAGCGCGGTCACACTGAAGAACAGACCGATGGGCAACCTGAACGAGGCCGCCTGCATCAGCTTGTAGATCAGCAGCAATATCGCTGTCGCCAGCACGAAGCCCAGCGCCAGGGGCTGCCACTGACCGTTGGCCTGACCGTTCAGGGCCTGGTAGAAAAGAACCGTTTCCGCCCCTTCCCGGTAGACCGCGAGGAACGCGGCGGCACCCAGTGCAAACAGGCTGCCCCGGGACAGGGCGCGATCAATCCGGCCCTCGATAAAGGCCTGCCAGCGCGCCGCCTCACATTTCGAGATCAACCAGTAGCTGACATAAAAGAGCACCCCGGCCGCCACCAGCATGGTGACACCCTCAAGCCCCTCCTGGTTGGCGCTTGAGAGCTGGAACAGGCTGTTCAGGGCCCAGGCCGTGAGCAGGCTGGCAAGCAGAGCCCAGCCCACCCCCTGGTAGACCACCCCCAGTTGCCGCTCCGCCCCCTGGCGTCTCAGGTAGGCGATCAGGGCGGTCACCACCAGGATCGCCTCAAAGCCTTCACGCAACAGAATCAGAAGCGCCTGCACCAGCAGGCCCCAGAAGCCGGTATCGGCCGGCTGTTGAGTGGCCGCCACCTGCTCCAGTCGATCCCGCAGTGCCTGCCACGCCTGGGCTACCTCCACCTGCGACCGCTCACGGGAGGCGAGGCCGATGACCCGGCTGAACAGGGCCTCCAGCTCGCTCTTCAATGCCGGATCCTCCATCCCCACCGCCAGCTCCATGCCACTGCCCTCGAAGAGGTCGAAATAGAGACCGGAAAATCCGTCCGCCGCATCCAGGCCACGGGTCGGCTCATAGTCAGCCAACAGTGCTTCACCCTGGCGGCTCAGTTCCGACACCACGGTTGTGAAATCAGGGACCGCAGGCTGCTCGGCGGCATGCACCGTCGCAACGAGCAGACTCAGCAGGATAGCCAGCAGGCGGGCCATCACTGGTTGACCCGGTAGACGGTCAGTGGGATACCCGCTTCATCCAGCAGCGCCGCATCCCGGCGCATGGCCTGGCGGATCTCCATAGCCACCTTGGCCACCCGCTCTCCGGCATCCGGCTGCTTCACCGCCTTGCGCAGGGCACCGAACAGACGCTCCACCTGGTAGGTGTGCCTGGCCCCCAGCTGCATGCGCATGGCGGCCTCCATCTTGCGGTCTTCGAAGACACCGAAGTAGGCGCCCACCACGGCCTGCCTGGCACCCTTGAGGTCACCCGCGCGGTAGGCCTGCTCACTGGCATCAACCTGCTCAATGACCGCATCGGCCACCGCCATCCAGTTGCCGGCCAAGGCGACTCCGGAGATCGGGAACAGCAGCAGAAAGAGCAAGGGACGTACTGAACTGGAGGGAAACATGGATCGAAGACTCCCGCTTCATTTACATGAAACGGAATGATAACGATTCTTATTTGTTATTACAAGCCCGGCTCTATGATAGCACGCAGCAGGGCCGGAGCCCGCCAGTCATGGCCACAACACCGGTCGATATATCGACAGGCTTATGAAAAAGGGCGGCCCGAGGGCCGCCCTTTCCGGATTGGCGCTACAACTGCGAGAATCAGCGTGGCAGTTCCGAACTTCCCATCAGGAACTCGTCCACCGCCTTGGCACACTGCCGCCCCTCGCGAATTGCCCACACCACCAGGGACTGGCCACGGCGCATGTCGCCGGCCGCAAACACCCCCTCGATGGAGCTCTTGTAGGCCCCGTCGCCCTCGGTCTCGCCCTGCACGTTGCCGCGCTGATCCAGGGCCACGCCCAGCTCTTCCAGCATCCCTTCGTGCACCGGGTGTACAAAGCCCATGGCCAGGGTGACCAGTTCCGCCCGAAGCTCGAACTCACTGCCCTCGACCTCGCTCATCTGCCAGGCCCCGGCCTCGTCCTGTGCCCACTCCACCTTGATGCACTTGACCGCTTTCAGGTTGCCGTCGTCGTCACCCAGGAACGCCTTGGTGGCCACGCTCCACATCCTCTCGCATCCCTCCTCCTGGGACGAGGAGGTGCGCATCTTGTTCGGCCAGTAGGGCCATACCGTCAACTTGTTCTCTCTCTCCGGCGGCTGCGGCATGATCTCGATCTGGGTCACCTTCTCCGCACCCTGGCGGTTGGAGGTGCCGATACAGTCGGAGCCGGTATCACCGCCACCGATCACCACCACGTGCTTGCCCTCGGCGGAGATGAAATCCTCCTCAATATCGTCACCCTGCACCCGGTGGCTGTTCATGCGCAGGAAGTCCATGGCGAAATGGACACCCTTCAATTCACGGCCCGGCACCGGCAGATCGCGCGGCTTCTCGGCGCCCCCGGTGAGGACCACTGCGTCAAAACGCTCCATCAGCACGTTGGCCGGTATGTCGACCCCGATATGGATATTGCAGTGAAACTTCACCCCTTCCGCCTGCATCTGGCCCATGCGACGGTCGATCACTTTCTTGTCCAGCTTGAAGTCGGGGATACCATACCGCAACAGGCCACCTACCCGGTTCTCCTTCTCGAACACAGACACCGAGTGTCCGGCCCGCGCCAGCTGCTGGGCACAGGCCAGGCCGGCCGGTCCGGAGCCAACAATGGCCACCCGCTTGCCACTCTTGTGCCTGGCGATCTGGGGCTGGATCCAGCCCTCCTGCCACGCCTTCTCAACGATCGCCAACTCGATGCTCTTGATGGTCACCGGCTCGTTGGTGAGGTTCAGGGTGCAGGCCTCCTGGCAGGGGGCCGGGCAGATGCGACCGGTGAATTCGGGAAAGTTGTTGGTGGAGTGCAGCACGCCGCTGGCCGCCTCCCAGTCCTGGTGATAGACCAGGTCGTTCCAGTCCGGGATGATGTTGTCAACCGGACAGCCCTTGTGGCAGAAGGGGATACCGCAATCCATGCAGCGGGCGCCCTGGATGCTCAGCTCCTCGCTGCTCAGCTCGATGCTGAACTCACGGAAGTGAGTCAACCGGTCCGCCACCGGCTGATTGCTGCGGTCCTGGCGTGGATACTCCATGAAACCTGTTGGCTTACCCATGATTAGTGGCTCCCCTTGGCAACTTCGTTACTTCTGCTCTGCTCGACCTGCATCTCCAGCAGTGCCCGGCGATAATCCACCGGCATGACCTTGACAAACTTCGGCAGGTAGTCGCTCCAGTTATCCAGGATCCGCTGGGCCACCGCGCTGTTGGTGTAGTGCAGGT
>JAPHTA010000072.1 GCA_026196475.1 Sedimenticola sp. | reverse complement strand
TAGTGCACGAACTTGGAGCGCTTATCGAAGAAGGCGGTGTCGTACTCGTCCGCCTCCACCACGAAAAACGGGGTACCGCCGATGCGCGCCGAGAGGCCGAAGTTGCGCGGAACCCCGCCGATCAGGAAGCCCGGCTCCATGCCCGCATGCTCCAGGATCCAGGCCAGCAGGCTGGCGGTACTGGTCTTGCCGTGGGTGCCGGCCACCGCCAGCACCCACTGGTCGTGCAGCACGTGCTCGGCCAGCCACTGGGGACCGGAGGTGTAGGCCAATCCCCTGTCCAGCATGTACTCCACCGCCGGGTTACCCCGTGAGAGAGCGTTGCCCACCACCACGCAGTCCGGTGCCGGTTCCAGGTGGGCCGGATCGTAGCCCTCCTGCAGCTGGATGCCGGCCGCCTCCAATTGGGTGCTCATGGGTGGGTAGACATTGGCGTCGGAGCCGCTGACCTGGTGCCCCAGGGCCCGGGCCAGCAGGGCGATACCGCCCATGAAGGTACCGCAGATGCCGAGTATGTGGATGTGCAACCTCAGCCTCCTTTTTGAAACAGCAGATCGATCAGCCAGTTGATCAGCAGGAAGTAGCCGATGGAGAGCAGCATGCCGTTGCCAAAGCGGGTCTCGAAGGTGTGGCGCAATACATGAGCCACGATCACCAGGCCCCAGATCATCAGCGCGATGAACAGCAGCACCCCGAGTCCACCCATGGGCGAGGTTCGGGGATCGTCACCTATCATCAGTTGCAGTGGCATGGCGATAAGGTTGACCATTACACCGCAGCCGAACAGGGCGCTGATCGCCTGGTTGAAACGTTGCGGCCGCTTCTGATAGCCCAGTATCAGCCACACCAGTAAGGCAAGGAGTGCCAGGTCCGCAAGCTGCGCAAGCACCGCGACCAGCAGGCTGTTGAAGTGGTCCACGATCACGATGCTGCCGGTGACCAGGTTGACCAGCAGGGTAAGGGTCACCAGGACCGGCGCTGCCGGCAGGTCCTGGGGGGCGGCCCGGAGCAGCGCGATATCGACAAACAGGTTGATCAATCTCTTCACGGCTGCCCTACACTCCTGTGGTTACTGCAAGCCACGGCCAACGGTCGCCTCGACCGCAGGACCCCATCATACCTCCTGCCCGAAAACAGACAAACCGGAGACAATGTTTTGTTATGCTTGTATCCCCGATTCCTTGAACTACTGATATCCCCCTATGCTGGAACACCATGTCAAGACCGAAGCCGGGCTTTCGGACCTGTGCGACACCCTGCGCGGAAGCGCCTGGCTGGCGCTGGATACCGAGTTCGTGCGCGAAAAGACCTACTACCCCCAGTTCTGCCTGCTGCAGATCAGTAACGGCGAGGTGGCGGCGACGGTCGACCCGCTGCAGATCGAACGGCTCGACCCCCTGCTGGAGATCCTCTTCGACGAAGGCATCGTGAAGGTATTCCACGCCGGGCGCCAGGACCTGGAGATCTTTTACAACCTTTGGGGCAGACTACCGACACCCCTGTTCGACACCCAGCTGGCGGCCTCCCTGCTCGGCCTGGGCGACCAGGTGGGCTACGGAAACCTGGTGGAGAAGCTGCTGGATCACCGCCTGGAGAAGGGTCATTCGCGCACCGACTGGTCGCGCCGGCCGCTGGACGAGGCGCAGCTGCGCTACGCCCTGGACGATGTCATCTACCTGGGCGATATCTACCTGGAACTGGAACAGCGGCTGCGCGCCGAGGGGCGCGAAACCTGGTTGCAGGACGACTTCGAGCAGCTGGGCAACCCGGAGACCTATCTCAACCCGCCACAGGAGGCGTGGAAACGGGTCAAGGGGCGGCAGCAGCTTAAGGGGGTACAACTGGCCATCCTGCGCGAACTGGCCGGCTGGCGCGAGCAGGAGGCGCAGCAGGCCAACCGGCCGAAACGCTGGATCCTGAAAGACGAGGTGCTGACCGACCTGGCACGGCGACAGCCGAAAAGCAGCGACCAGCTGGGAAAGATCCGCGGCCTGGAGGCCGGCACCATCAAGCGCCACGGCGAGCGCCTGCTTGCAATGATTGCCCGGGCCCGGGAGCTGCCCAAATCGGAGTGGCCGCTGGACAAGCGACGTCCACCCCGTCTGGACAACAACCAGGAGGCGCTGGCCGACCTGCTCTACTGCAGCCTGCGACTGCTGGCGGAGGGACATAACATCACGCCGGCGGCGATCGCGGGCCGTCGCGAGATCGAGTCCCTGGTGGCCGGCGAACGGGATCTGGAACTGCTGCAGGGGTGGCGCAGGAAGGTGGTCGGCAGCAGCCTGCTACAGGTCCTGGACGGAGCGTTGTGGCCACAAATGGTGTCGGGCCGCCTGCAGCTGGTGGAACGACAGGCCGGGGACTGAATCAGGTGTCCGGCCGGTACTGGGTAATCCTGGCCGGCCTCTGGCTGGTCGGCTGCAGCGAACCGCCCCCGCCGCCAACGGACCCACTGCAGCGGGAACTGGATATCGCTCGCGAACGTATGCACCAGACCCGGGAGGTGATCCGCTACATGGAGATACAGCAGCGCCTGGAGCGGGAGATGCGGGAACCGCTCAGTGACCCCGCCAGCGCCAGCCCGACCAAAGTAGAACCAGCAGGGAGAGAGTGATCACCAGCCAGTTGCCGACCCGGACGTAGGGTGTGGCCCCCTGCAGGGGGACGATTTCACCGCTCAGGACATGGGTCTCGAAGGCCGGCGAGGCGCCCTCGATCCGTCCATCCGGGCCGATGATGGCGGAGATCCCGGTGTTGGTACTGCGCAGCAGGTAGCGCCCGCTCTCCAGGGCCCGCATGCGAGCGATCTCCAGGTGCTGATGCGGGGCCAGTGAGTCACCAAACCAGGCGTCATTGCTGGCGTTGACCAGGAACGCCGCCTGCGGCAACGCCTCGATCACCTCCTCGCCAAAGGCGTCCTCGTAGCAGATCGAGATCCCCGCAGGGTAGCCGGCCACCGTCAGCAGGGGACGCTCGGCCCGCCCCGGGCTAAAGTCGGACATCGGGATCTGCAGCCAGTTGACCAGCGGCCGCAGCCAGGTCTTCAGCGGCATGAACTCGCCGAACGGCACCAGGTGGCGCTTGGCGTAGGGCGCCTGGGGCTGCTCCAGGCTGAGCATGGCGTTGTAGTAGGCACCGCTGGCGCCATCCCACACCGGGATGCCGATCAGCAATGCGCTGCCGTTCTCCTTCGCCTCGACCGCCAGCGGTCGCAGCAGCGCCTCCTCCACCTGGTGGGCAAAGGCCGGCACCGCGGTTTCCGGCCAGATCACCAGGTCGCTCTGCCAGTTCTGCCGGGTCAGGACGGTATACAGCTCCAGCGTCGGCTGCAGGTTGCCGCGCTGCCATTTCAGGTCCTGCGAAATATTGCCCTGTACCATGCTGACGCTGAGCGGCTCACCTCGCGGATCGGTCCACGCCACCCGGGCCAAAGCCTCGCCACCGCCCCACACCAGGATCAGCAGCAGGGCGATGCCGATGCGCCCTGACGGGTGTGGCTGCAGCAGCCGGTAGAGCAGGGCGACACTGAACAGCAGCAACGCACTGACCCCGTAGACACCGACCAGGGGAGCATAGCCACGCAGGGGTGAATCGATTTGCGAGTAGCCCAGCACCAGCCAGGGAAAGCCGCTCAATACCCATCCGCGCAGCCACTCCAGCAGCACCCAGCTCGCCGGGAACAGCCAGATCACTCCGTTGCCCCGGAGTCCATGACGGAAGACGCGTGCCAGCAGCCACCCGAGAAGAGCGTAGTAGAGCGCCATCAGCAGCACGAAGAGCAGGGTCAGGGCGACCGCCGCCGGGGTGCCCATGTTACCGAACTGGTCGATGCTGATGTGCAGCCAGAACACTCCCAAGCCGAGCAGCCCCAGGCCGTAGCTCCAGCCGATGCGAAACGCCTCCCGCGGCGTGCGATCCCGCAGCAGCCAGAGCAGCAGCAGCGGTCCGACGACGGCCATCGGGAACAGGGAGAAGGGGGCAAACGCGAGGACGCTTGCGGCACCGGCGAGAAACGCCGCCAACGGCCGCCAGAGCCCGGGAGTGGGCATCCGCATCCCGTTACAGGCCCCTAGTGCGCCACATTCGGCTGGCGCTGCACATTCTTCGGCAGGCGGATCTTCAGCAGGTGGATGCGGCGGCTGTCGGCGCGCAGCACCTCGAAACGGAAGGGACCGATCCTGGCCTTCTCGCCGCGCTTCGGCAGGTGTCCCAGTGACTGGGTTACCAGGCCGCCAATGGTATCGAACTCCTGGTCCGGGAAATCGACATCGAAGTAGTCGTTGAACTCCTCGATCGAGGTGTGCGCCTTGGCCGTGTACTCGGTGTCACCCTGGCGCAGGATCGCGGTGCCCTCGTCGAAGTCGTGTTCATCCTCGATCTCGCCGACAATCTGTTCCAGCACATCCTCGATAGTGACCAGCCCGTCGGCGGCACCGTACTCGTCGACCACGATGGCCATATGGCTACGGCTGGCCCGGAACTCGTTGAGCAGTACGTTGAGCCGTTTGCTGCCCGGCACGAAAACCGCCGCCCGCAGCACATCGCGGATATCGAAACGGCGACTGTTGTCGCCGAAGTAGGCCAGCAGATCCTTGGCCAGCAGGATCCCCTCCACTTCGCCCTTGTCGTCACCGATGACCGGGAAGC
>JAPHTA010000338.1 GCA_026196475.1 Sedimenticola sp. | reverse complement strand
GCGGACAAGCACTATTGCGGCATCGCCGGCCTCAACCTGCCGGACCAGACCGTGGTCGGTGGCGCCGCCGAGGACCTGGACCGGCTGGCGGCGGAGATGGCGGAGAGCATGCCGAAGAAGAAGGCGGTACGCCTGAAGACCGAGGGCGCCTTCCACACCTACTACATGGTGGAGGCGGCGCGCCGTTTCCGCGAGGCCCTGGCTGGCGCCACCTTTGAACCGGCGCAGATGAAGGTGCTCTCCAACTACACCGGCGGCTTCCACGAGGATGATGCGGAAAGCATCAAGTCCCGGCTCTTCTTCCAGCTCTTCCACCCGGTCAACTGGGTTGGCTGCATGCAGAGCGCCCTGGATGACGGCATCAACCTGTTCGTCGAGTTCGGCGGCGGTATCGGCAGCGGAGAGGGGCCGGCGGAGAAGCGCCCCAACCTGGAGGGGATGATCAAGAAGTTCACCCGCCGCAGCAACCCCCGCCCGGAGTATATTCCGGCGATCAACCTGGAGACTATCCGCACGGCGGCAGGGGTCGAATAGAACCGGGGCAGGGGACGGCAGGCACCGGTCGTCAGCCGATTGCTACCGAACGACCGGCAACCCGGGAAGCGGACACGGTTCTCTCTTATACTGGCTCCTGACCGGTGCGCCTTGCGTGCCGTCGCAAGCCTTCAACAGGAGGGAGATAACGGTGTCCGAGCGGATTCTACTGGTGGATGACGAGCCCTTCGTGCTGTCCGGTTACCGGCGCGGCCTGGGCAGGCAGTTCAACCTGGACACGGCAGGCAGTGGCGCCGAGGCGCTGGCCAAGTTTCGCCAGCCTGGAACCGAACCCTATGCCGTGGTGGTTTCCGACATGCGGATGCCGGGAATGGATGGCGTGGAGCTGCTCCGGGAGCTGGCCGAATCCCATCCCCGGACCATCCGCATCATGCTCACCGGCAATGCAGAGCAGGACACTGCTATCGAAGCGGTCAATCAGGGCCACGTCTTCAAGTTCCTGACCAAGCCCTGCTCAAGCGCGGACCTGAAACAGGTACTTGAGGAGGCACTGCAGCGCTACCGCAGGGAACAGGAGAAAGAGAAAAGTTCACGCCACGACGCCATCGCGGTGCAACACCTGAGCGCCAAGCTTTCGCACCAGTCGCGACATGACATCCTGACCGGGCTGGCCAACCGCCACGCCTTCGAATTGCGCCTCGCTTCCGCCCTGGAGTCGGCGCGCAAGGAGGGGCGCAACCACCTGCTCTGTTTCATCGACATCGACCACTTCCATCATATCAACGAGACCTGCGGCACCACCGCCGGCGATGAGTTGCTGCGCCAGCTCGGCAGCCTGTTGTCACATCACCGGCGAAGCGGCGATATGACCGCCCGCCTCGGCAGTGACCAGTTCGGCCTGCTACTGGAGGATTGCTCACTGGAGGACGGCCAGGCGATTATCGGCAAGCTGCACCTGGAGATGAAGCAGTTCCGGTTTCACTGGGAGGAGCATAGCTACGAACTCAGCGTCAGCATCGGCCTGCTACCGGTAGACAGCGAAAGTGAGAGCGTTCCGGCCCTGTTCAGCGCGGTGGAGACCGCCTGCAACGTGGCCAAGGACCAGGGCCGCAACCGTATCCACACCGGTAACCCCAGCGATGCAATGCTGACCCGCCGCCTGAACGAGGCGCAGTGGATCCGGCGCATCAATCGGGCTCTGGACGAGGATCGCTTCCGCCTCTACTACCAGCCGATCGTCCCGCTAAACCCGATGGAGAGCGAGGGCGAACACTACGAGATCCTGGTACGCATGCTGGGCGACGATGGGGAGGTGATCGCCCCCGGCGAATTCCTGCCCGCGGCGGAAAACTACAATCTTGCCCCGCGCATCGACCGCTGGGTGGTCAGCCACACACTGGGGTGGCTGCAGCGCAACCCGCAGCAGGTGCGCGACCTGTCCATCTGCTCGATCAACCTCTCCGGCCTCTCGCTCAGTGACGAGACACTACTCGACGAGATCCGCCAGCTGCTGCAGGGTTCCGACGTTCCGGCCGCCAAAATCTGCTTCGAGGTCACCGAAACCGCCGCCATCCGCCACCTGGATGCAGCGGTCTTCTTCATGCAGAGCCTGAAGCAACTGGGCGTCCGATTCTCCCTGGACGATTTCGGCACCGGGCTCTCCTCGTTCGCCTATCTGCGCACCCTGCCGGTGGATTTCCTGAAGATCGACGGCCTGTTCGTGAAGCATATCGATCGCAACATCATCGACTGGACCATGGTCAAGTCAATCAATGACATGGGACAGATCATGGGCAAGCAGACCATTGCGGAGTTTGTCGAGAACGAGGACATCTTTAACCAGCTGCACGAGATCGGCGCCAACTTCGCCCAAGGCTACCTGCTCGGAAAGCCGCAACCACTGGACGATAAAGCCGAAGACCCGCTCTCCATTTAGGGCCTCACTCCACCGGCATGGCGATCTTGATCGGCTCCTTGACCCGGTGCAGGTGGTGGTAGTTCACCAGGCGACTGATCATCGCCTCGGTCAGTCTCTGCCCGGCGGTTATCAGGGTATGCCCTGCGGCGGTCTCCACCGGGTTGATCAGTACCGCACCCGGAGTGAGTCCGGATACCGATACATGGATCGGTGGCAGCAGCGCCTCCTCCTCTTCCGCCGCCATCAGGAACCAGCCGAGCGTTTTGAGCACTTCCGGGTCGTAGCGTCCCGGCCGTTCACGCATCTTTTTCAGTGCAACCGAGGTCGGGTCCCCCTTCTGCTCCAGCCGGTCCAGGTCGTGCAGCACCTTGAGAATCCGGCTCTCCATCGGGATGTCCTGCCCGCCAACAGCATCCTTGGGGAAGCCACTGCCGTCGAAGTTCTTGTTCTGGTAGAGCACGACCCGGGCCACCCGCTCCAGGCGCGGTATATTGGCCAGCAGCCGGCTGCTGGTCTCCGGCAGACGCTCGATTACCAGCTCCTCGGCCGGCTGCAACGGCTTGTGCGAGCGTACCCGGGCCAGGGTCTGGGGCGGCAGGGTAACGTAGGCGATATTGGCCAGCATCGCCGCCATCTCGATGTCCCAGGTCGACATCAGGCGTAACGCCCGGGCGATCTCACGGGCTGTTTCACGCACGCTGCCGAGCTGGCCGAACACCTCGGGTGCCACCATGGAGAGAAGGTCGGTCAGAAGCTTGATGGAGCCGTTGACCGTGCCCTCCAGCAACTCCTGCTCGGACTTGACCAGGCGGTACTGCTCCAGGGCCGCCTCCACCGTATCCACCAGGTGACTGACCGAACAGGGCTTGTTCATGAAACGGAACACCGACCCTTCATTCACCGCGTCGATCGCGGTCTGCTGATCGGCGTTGCCGGTCAGCATCAGGCGCACGCTATCCGGGGAGAGCTCCCTGGCTTTGCTCAGGAACTCCACCCCGTCCATGCCCGGCATCCGCATATCGGAGACGATCACCGCGAACTCCTCCTCCTGCTCCATCATCTCCAGTGCCTCGGCACCGCTCAGCGCGGTATGCACCTGGTAGCGCTTGCGCAGCTGGCGCCGGATGCCATTCAGCACGTTCTCCTCGTCATCCACGAACAGGACCGGTGCGCTCATGCATCACCCCCCGGGAACAGTTTGCGGTACAGCTCGCGCCACTCTTCCAGGCGGTCGAGTGCGCCGCAGGCCTCCAGGTAGGATTTGTCCACACCGGCCGGTATCACCGCGCAGTCCTCCGAGTCGGCCGAGACCAGGGCATCCGCCACATGCACCGCCAGCAGGGGGGACGGAGCGAAATGCTCCGAGGCCATCGGATCGTGATGGTAGGCCACCGCCTCCACCAGCGGGTCTGACAGGGCCCAGAGCCCCAGCAGGTAGGCCCCCACCCGACCATGGTCGGCGTTGAACACCTGCCGCTCGATCTCCACCATGTCTCCTTTGCACTCCATCAGCTGCCGGTGATAGTCCAGGTACTGCTCGGGCATGCTCTGGACCAGGATCAACTTGCCGATATCATGCAGCAGGCCCGCCAGCAGGCTCTCCTCCAGCCCGGTCTTGTCCAGGCCCGTTGTTTCCGCAATGGCCCTCGCCAGGCGTGACACCTTGAGGCAGTGATCATGCAGCGCTTCCAAGGTAAAACCGCCCACCTTCAGGACCTCCACGTCGAACTGCATGAAGATACCGGCCGACAGCACCAGCCCCTTGAGCGTCTCGGTACCGAGCAGGGTGGCCGCCTGCACCGGGCTGTTGATCTGGCGTCCAACCCCGAAGAAGGCGGAATTGACCATCTGCAGGATCTTCGACACCATCACCGGATCCTGGCTGATCACCTCGCCCACCCGCTCCACCGAAACCCGGTCTCCACGCAGCAGCTCGGTCAGCTCCAGGTAGAGTTCCGGCAGGGTGGGCAGCGAGCGGATCTGCGACACCAGGGTCTGGATATGGGGGTCCCCCACCAGCGCCTTGAGCTTGAGCGAGCGTGTGATGACCCGCTTGATCAGCTCCACATCGCAGGGCTTGGAGAGAAACTGGTGGGCAAACGGCACCGCCTGCAGGATCGACGCCTCCTCGGAGTGGCCGGAGAGGATCAGTCGCACCATGTCGGGAAAACGATCGGAGACCTGCTCCAGCAGCTCGGCGCCGCTCATGCCGGGCATCCGCATATCCGACACTACCACGTCGAAATGCTTTTCCGAGAGCATCTTCAGCGCCTCTTCCCCGGAAGGGGCGAAGGCCATATCCCACTCCTTTCTCTGCCCACGCAGGGAACGCCGCAAGCCGTCCAGCAGGTGCTGCTCATCGTCCACGAAAAGAATGCTGCTCTTCATCTCTGCCGTTCCATTCTGCACTGCCTGCCAAGGCTTCTGGCTTAAACATAGCACGCTGTCCCGGACTGGTTCAGCCCGGCTCGTCCGGCTGCAGCGGCAGAGTCAACACGAACAGCGCACCACCCTCCGGGCTATCCTCCACTGCCAGCTGCCCGGCATGCCGCTCCACCACCGTGGTATAAGCGATACAGAGCCCCTGGCCGGTCCCCTTGCCCACCTCCTTGGTGGTGAAGAAGGGGTCGAATATGCGCCCCTTGATCTCCTCCGGCACCCCGGTACCGGTATCGCTGACCCGAACCTCCAACATCCCCTCGCGCTGGCGCGTGCTGATATGAATGGTTCCCGGCTTGCTGCCACCAGCCTGTTGGCTATCGGCAATGGCGTGCGCCGCGTTGACGATCAGGTTAAGAAACACCTGGTTGATCATGTCCGGCACCACCGCCACCTGCGGCAACCCCTCCTCCAGGTCCAGCTCGACCTGGGCCACGTATTTCCACTCGTTGCGCGAGACCTCCATGGTGGTGCGAATCGCCCGGTTGATATCGGTCATCACCTTGTTCACCTCACCGGGGTGGGAGAACTCCTTCATGGCACGCACGATCTTGCCGATCCGGCCGATCCCCTCAAGCGACTGCTCAATGGCCCGCGGCACCTCTTCGTTGAGAAACTCCAGGTCGATCGCCTCCTCCCGCTCCCTCACCTGGCGAAGCAGCGGTGCGGGGTCGCCCCCCGATTCCACCGCATCGACCAGGTCCCGGTAGTCGCTGCGCAGTCGCTGCAGGTCCTCTACCGCCTCTTTCAGAAACTGGATATTGTCACCGACAAACTGGCTCGGTGTATTGATTTCGTGGGATATGCCCGCCGCCAACTGGCCGATCGACTCCAGCTTCTGCGCCTGGCGCAACTGTACCTCCATCAGCTGGCGCTGCTGTTCTGCCTTTCTGCGCTCGGTGATATCGCGGATTATGCCAATCGCGTGCCACTGTCCCTTGATCTGTAGCGAGGAGATCGAGAGTTCTATCGGAAACGGCTCCACCCCCCGTCGCAGTGCAGTCAGCTCAACGGTGCGGCCGGCCATCTTCTCGCCCCGGGCCTGGGTCAGGCCCGCCACCAGGCGGGCAAACTCGTCCCGGCTCTCGCCCGGCTCGATCCAGTCATCCAGGCGCTGGCCCACGATATCCTCCACCTGGAAACCGAACATGCTCTCGGAAGCCATGTTCCAGAAGATCACCTCCTCGTCCTGGTTGACCATCACAATGGCGTCCTGGGCCGAGTTGGCCATGGCCGAAAACTTCTCCTCGCTCTCCTTCAGGGCCGCCTGGGAGCGCTTCTCCTCCGAGTTGTCCCAGTACATGCCGAAGACCCCCATCACCAGTCCGCCGGGACCGCGTAGTGGCGCTTTCAGCAGATGGTAGGAGGACTCCACCCCGCGGTAGGCCCGGATCACGTCCTTCTCGATGGTCTCACCGCTCTGTATCACCCACCGGTCTTCGCGGGCGAACTGCTCCGCCTGTTCGGGGTTATAGAAGTCTGCGTCGGTACGTCCGCTGATATCCCCCGGCTGGATCTCCAGGTCCCGGGCATAGAGCCGGTTGCAGGAGACGTAGCGCAGGTCCGGGTCCTTGTAGAAGATGCGCTGGGGCAGGTTCTCGATCAGGCTCTGGTAGTGGCTCTCCTGCTGCTCCTCGAAGCGCTTGCGCTCGATGATTCCGGCCAGCACCAGGGCCGCCGTCTCCAGGAAACGGACCTCTCCCTGATCCTCCTGGTGGCCGTGGGGCAGGTAGAGCACCATCACCCCGAGCACACTGGCTCCCGAGAGTATGGGCACGTTGTAGTGACCGTGCGGCTGGATACCGTCAAACAGGATCTCATGCCGTTCATCGACGCAATCCGCATGTATGATCTGCCGCTCAGCGGCAGCGCGGCCACACAGGCAGTGGCCAAAGGGCACCCGGGCACAGAGGGTATGCAGGGGCTCGGACAGGTTTTCCGATACCAGCAGTTCGAGCTCCCGGGTTTCACGATCGGCCAGAAAGATGGCGCCGGAGGGGAGCAGTTCCGAGAAGGGGGCGGTCAGGATGATCTGCAAGGCCTCCTGCAGGCAGTCGCGCAGGGCCCGGTTGCTCAGGCGGATCTGCAGAAGGGAGACCAGCACCGGGTGCAGCGCGCTCTCACTGGCGGAAAACTGTCGGTTTTGATTTTGCAGATTACTCATTCACCACATCCCGGGGCCGGGTTTACGTGCCGGCCTGCCCTCTGATACCGACTGATAGCTATTAGCGACAAACAGTTTATCGGCAAATCGTTAAATTCCTTTAGCCGACCAGCCCCGTGGCCTGTCCCCGCCGAAGGGGTGTTCTGAAACTATAGGACCAACGGCGACGTCATGCCGCCCCTGGCAGAAAAACCGGCGCGGGATATGACTTTCCGGCATCCAGGGCATGGAACCGTCAGGCACGACGGGGAGAAAACATGGTGATGGCCATACTCACGTAGACTCCGCCGTAGGCGGCGTAGACCCGGCCGGCGTCGGCGGGATGGAGGGAGAGCAGCCAGGCGAACAGGGTCAGGCAGAGCCTGGCCGGCAGCAGCAACCAGGCGCTGTGCCCCGCCCGCAGCCAGAGCCAGGGCAGGTAGCAGCCCAGGATCTCGGCCAGGGCGGTGACGATAAACAATCCCAGGGTCTTCAGTTGCGGCATCCGACGGTCCCCCCCGGGGAGAGGCCATCGTGGTGACAGACCGCTCCCGATTCAGGTATGGGCAGAGTAGCTGCCGACGAAGCGCACCGCCACGCCACGCTCGGTGATAATCTCCGCGGTCAGCTCGATACGGCTGCGCCTGCCGGCCCGCAGCGACTCGATGAAGCGCTCGTAACTGCCATCCTCCGGCAGCCGGCAGCGCGCCTGTATATCGCCCCGCACCGGCAGCCGGTAGCTGATCCGCGCGTCCCCCAGCACGCTGTGCGCCTGCAATCCCTCATCCTCGTACTTGAGGTGCAGCAGGCCCCAGCAGACCACCGCGCAGATGCTGTAGAGGCTGCCACCGAAGGCAGTGCCGTGGATATTCACGTTGGGCGCAAAATCGGCCAGGAATAGCAACTCCCGGCCGTCATGCTCCTCCACCCGGACACCCATGGTGCGGGTCAGGGGTACCTCCCGGTGCAGGGTCTCCTCGAGCAGGGCCAGGCGCTGTTTCATGATTTTCTCGGCGGCGCGTTCCGATAGACGTCCGGCAGCTGGCCGGCACCGTCCCGGCTCACCCCCAGATCACGCAGGATGCCATCCCGAATGCTGTAGATCCAGCCATGCACCGCGAGTGGTTGTTCACGACTCCAGGCATCCTGCACGATGGTGGTGTGGGTCAGGTTCGCCACCTGCTCGATCACGTTAAGCTCGCACAGGATATCCACCTTCTCCTCCTGGTCGACACAGGCCTCGAAGCGCTCCTGGTAACGGTAGTAGACATCCTTGATATTGCGAATCCAGTTGTCGATCAGTCCCAGCGGCTTGTTTCTCAGCGCCGCGGCAACGCCGCCACAGCCGTAGTGGCCGCAGACGATGATGTGCTTGACCTTCAGCACCTCCACCGCGAACTGCACCACCGACAGGCAGTTGAGGTCGGTGTGCACCACCATGTTGGCCACGTTGCGATGGACGAAGATCTCGCCCGGCAGCAGGCCGGTGATCTGGTTGGCCGGCACCCGGCTGTCGGAGCAGCCGATCCAGAGGAACTCCGGTGACTGCTGCTTCGCCAGTTTGTCGAAAAAGGTCGGATCCTCCGCCTTGATCCTGGCCGCCCACTCGGCGTTGTGTTCAAAAAGCTGTTCAATACTGGTCATATCTTGATCACCCTGGTTATAGGTTTGGCGGCGCCTGCAAAATACCAACGGGCCTGGTCTACATGTAGGTGCGATACCCTGTTGGGGTTCGTGCCTCACCCCAACCTACGGCCTTTGTGCGTTGCCCCGTTGGGTTCGTGCCTCACCCCAACCTGCGGGCCTTGTGCGTTACCCTGTTGGGGTCGTGCCTCACCCCAAACCTGAGCTCCGGCTCGACGCACACGGTATTCTGATTCCCGGACAGGATCTTGCGCGGACGCCAGTATTCAACAGTTGCCGGAAGGTGGCAACCGGGCACGGCTTACGCCTGCTCCAGCTCCACCAGGGTGCCGCAGAAGTCCTTGGGATGGAGAAACAGTACCGGCTTGTCATGGGCACCGATCCTGATATCGCCCAGCACCCGGGCGCCAGCCTTTCGCATCCGCTCTGCCGCCGCCTCGATATCCTCCACCTCGTAGCAGACGTGATGCACGCCACCGGCCGGGTTGTTCTCCAGGAAACGGGCGATGGGAGAGGCCTCACCCAGCGGATGCAGCAGTTCGATTTTGGTGTTCGGCAGTTCAACGAACACCGTGGTCACGCCGTGCTCAGGCAGATCCACCGGGTCGGAGACGGTGGCACCCAGGGTGTCCCGGTAGACGGCGCTGCCTGCCGCCAGGTCCGGGACCACGATAGCCACGTGGTTGAGTTTTCCGATCATCTGTATCACCTCTTAAATAAGGGCCTGTCAACAGGCCCTAGATGCCGGGGCCGGAGCCAGGCCGACCCGTCGGGTACAACTTTCTTATCCGCAACCAACGGCCTGACTCCCACCCCCTTGCCGCCAGGTTCAATCGGCCAGGGGCGGCGCCTGTTTCAGAAATATCCGAAGCAGTTCGGCCGCGGCCAGGGTGGGTGGCGTACGTCCCTCGGTGACCGCCTGCTCCAGTGCTGGCAACCGGCGCGCCACCTCCCGGTCCTGGCGCAACGCGGCCACCAGGTTCTCGGCGGTCTCAGCCCACATCCAGGCCTTGGCCTGCTGGGCGCGCCGCTGCTCAAGTTCGCCGCTGGCAGTGAGCGTCTCCCGGTAGCGGCGGACAATCTGCCACGCCTCGGCGATGCCGCGCCCCTCCAGCGCGGAGCAGGTCTTGACCGGCACCTGCCAGTTGCGGGTGCGCGGGTGCAGCAGCTTGAGGGCGTGGATGTAGTCACTGGCCGAGTGGTTGGCGGTGGAGGCCAGCTCACCGTCCGCCTTGTTCACCAGTACCAGGT
>JAPHTA010000001.1 GCA_026196475.1 Sedimenticola sp. | reverse complement strand
ACACCCCGTCAATGCGACGATGTACCCTTTGCCATGATCGGTCCATCGTGGAAACTGCTGTAGTGTTCAAACCCTGTAACGGCTGCGCCTCCCTCAACTTTAGACATTTTTTTGACATTACGCATAAAACCGTCACAACGTATCAGGTGGAGGTGTTGGCGGCCACCTGCCGGGTGCGCCGATCATTCAGCTCTGTAATTCGCTGAATCAGGCCCTGCATGCCACTGCGCCTCACCTCCTTGGCGAAGCTGCTTCGGTAGTTGGTAACCAGGCTGATCCCCTCGATCTGTACGTCATACGCCTTCCAGTCACCATCCTTGACGTGCATCCGGTAGACCACATCCACTGGCGGCGCCCCCTCGCGACTGACCTGGGTGTGAACCGCCACGTCCTGGTCACCCTCGTTCATGCGCAGCGGGGTGTAGCTGATCTCCCAACCCTGGAACTCCTTGAAGGCGGTGGAGTAGGTGCGCACCAGCAGACGCTGGAACTGGTGGGCGAACTCGGCCCGCTGCTGATCCGAGGCACGACGCCAGTGCTTGCCCAGCACCAGGCTGGAGACGCGACCGAAATCGACATGGGGTATCAACACGTCATTGGCCAGCTGGTAGACAAAGGCGGGATCTTCGTTCATCCGCTCCCGGTTCTGGACCAGAATGCCTTTCAACTGGTCGGAGATACTCTGGATCACCTGCTGGGGACCGGCCAGGGGCTCTGCGACGGCACCCAGGGGCAGCAGCATCAGCAGCAGCGCCAGAAGCAGGTGGTGATTACGGTTGGATTTCATGACTGCCTTTCCCATCTCTGTGTCTCCTTGCTACCCCGGGATCCTTTTCCGGGGATAAATGAACCGGGTGTCTGACTTCAAGCATTGAATCCATTAGCGGTACTGCCAGCGGATTCTTGAATGTCTGCCACGCACTTTTTTATTTATGGGAAAACAGGTCGCCAGACACGAAACGGTGAACGCCGGAAGATCAGTCTATTCGCCACACCCTCCGTGACCGAGAGGAATTTCTTAGTGATATTGTAGGAAATTTCAGAAGCTGCAGCGTGGAAGCGTCATCATACTGATAGATGCTGTTCGATCCAGTCACGAATCCAGTGGCTGGCCCGGGCCCCGCTGAACCGGCCCCGCTCCTCTCCCTGCTGGAACAGGATCACGGTGGGGAAGCCGCGCAGGCGATAGTGGCCGGCCAGTTTCATATTGTCATCCACCTCCACCTTGGCCAATCGCAGGTCGCCTCCATACTCCCTTACCACCCGTTCCAGGGCCGGCGCCAGGGCCAGGCAGGGGGAACACCACTCGGCCCAGAAATCGACCAGAACCGGCTGCACTGCCGAGGCCTCCAGCACCTGCTGCTGGAACCCCTCCACGTCAACATCAAAAATAGGGGGTGATGGCTGCATACTTCCGCTCCACAACGACCACCGGCACGGCCGGCAAAAAAACCCCGCGCAAGATAGCACATCCGGTTGGAGCCGCGCAGGGGGCTGGGTTATCGTATAGAATTGCTGGCCAGTTTTTTACGTTTCCAATCCAGTTGCAACCGGAGCGATCCATGCCGAGTAAATCCGCCCTCTCCGCCCGTTATCCCGCCGCCCGTCCCCGTCGGATGCGCCGCGACGACTTCTCCCGACGCCTGATGCGGGAGAGCGGCCTGACCCCCGCCGACTTCATCTACCCGGTGTTTGTCCTGGAGGGCAGCGGTGAGAGGGAGCCGGTCGCATCCATGCCCGGAGTCGAGCGCCTGAGCATCGACCTGCTGGTCGAGGAGGCCAGGCGGGCCGACGCCCTGGGCATCCCCGCCATGGCGCTGTTCCCGGTCACCCCGCAGAGCGCCAAGTCGCTGGATGCGCGGGAGGCGTTCAACCCCGACGGCCTGGCCCAGCGCGCGGTGCGGGCGCTGAAGGACGCTCTCCCCGACATGGGGGTGATCACCGACGTCGCCCTGGACCCTTTCACCACCCACGGCCAGGACGGCCTGCTGGACGACACCGGCTACGTCATGAATGACGAGACGGTGGAGGTGCTGGTCAGGCAGGCGGTCTCCCACGCCGACGCCGGCGCCGACGTGGTGGCCCCTTCCGACATGATGGACGGCCGCATCGGTGAAGTGCGCTCAGCCCTGGAGTCGGCCGGCCACATCCACACCCGTATCCTGGCCTACTCGGCCAAGTACGCCTCCAGCTTCTACGGCCCTTTCCGCGATGCAGTGGGCTCCGCCGCCAACCTGGGCGCGGGCAACAAGTACACCTACCAGATGGATCCCGCCAACAGCGACGAGGCCCTGCGCGAGGTGGAGCTGGACCTGAACGAGGGTGCCGACATGGTAATGGTGAAGCCGGGCATGCCCTACCTGGATATCGTGCGCCGGGTCAAGGAGACCTTCCGGGTCCCCACCTTCGCCTACCAGGTGAGCGGCGAGTACGCCATGCTCAAGGCCGCCGCCATGAACGGCTGGCTGGACGAGCGGGCGGTGGTGATGGAGGCCCTGCTCTGCTTCAAGCGGGCCGGTGCCGACGGCATCCTCACCTACTTCGCCAGGCAAGCCGCGGAGTGGCTGCAGGAGTAGCGGTACCATGACCGACCGCTATGCCGTCATCGGCAATCCGATCGAGCACAGCCAGTCCCCGCGCATCCACCGGGCGTTTGCCGAACAGACCGTGGAAGACCTGAACTACACCCGGCTGCTCGGTAGCCCGGACCATTTCGAAGAGGAGGTGAGGCAGTTCTTCGCCAATGGCGGGAGAGGCCTCAACGTCACGGTACCGTTCAAGGAGCGGGCCTGGGCCATGGTCGATGAACGCAGCCCGCGCGCCGGAAGTGCCGGCGCGGTGAACACCCTGATCCCCCTGGAAAATGGCCGCCTGCGCGGCGACAACACCGACGGCGCCGGCCTGGTGCGGGACCTGGCGGTGAATCATGGTTACCTGCTGAGTGGCAGCCGGATCCTGCTGCTGGGCGCCGGCGGGGCCTCCAAAGGGGTACTGCGCCCCCTGCTGGAAGGCGGGCCGGAGCGACTGGTGGTGGCCAACCGCACCGCGGAGAAGGCGCGCCGCCTGGCGGATTCGCTGAAAGCGGCGGGGCCGGTGAGCGGCTGCGGCCTGGACGAGCTGGAGGGAGAGCGGTTCGACCTGATCATCAACGGCACCGCCGCCGGCCTGAAGGGCGAGCTGCCGGCGTT
>JAPHTA010000022.1 GCA_026196475.1 Sedimenticola sp. | reverse complement strand
TTGACGAAATCGACAAGATCTGCGCGCGCGAAGGCCGCTATGGCGGCGATGTGTCGCGCGAGGGCGTGCAGCGCGACCTGCTGCCGCTGATCGAGGGCACCACCGTCGCCACCAAGCACGGGCCGGTGAAGACCGACCACATCCTGTTCATCGCCTCCGGCGCCTTCCACCTGTCGAAGCCGTCGGACCTGATCCCCGAACTGCAGGGCCGCCTGCCGATCCGGGTCGAGCTGGATGCCCTCTCCAGCGACGATTTCGTGCGCATCCTGACCGAGCCGGACGCCTCCCTGACCGAGCAGTACGCCGCCCTGCTGGCCACCGAGGGAGTCAGCCTGAGCTTCACCGAGGATGGCATCAAGCGTATCGCCGAGATCGCCTGGCAGGTGAACGAGGGTACCGAGAACATCGGCGCCCGTCGTCTGCACACGGTGATGGAGCGGCTGCTGGAGGGGATCTCCTTCACCGCCAGCGAGGTTCCGGGCAGCAGCGTCAGCGTGGATGCCGCCTATGTCGACAACAATCTCTCCGAGCTGGCCTCGGACGAGGATCTGAGCCGGTTCATCCTCTAAGAGGGCCGGCCCCCACTGTCAGGAGTAGATGACATGTCCAAGAATGTACCCACCGAACTGAACCTTCACCAGCACTCCCGTGTGCTCGAGATCACCTTCGGCGACGGCTCCAGGTTCAAGCTGCCCTGCGAGTACCTGCGGGTCTTTTCACCCTCCGCCGAGGTGATGGGGCACGGGCCGGGCCAGGAGGTGCTGCAGATCGGCAAGGAGGATGTGAACATTGCCCAGATCACCCCGGTGGGGAACTACGCGGTGACCCTCCATTTCGATGACGAGCACAACACCGGAATCTACTCCTGGGAGTACCTCTACAGCCTGGGGGTCAACTACGAGGCCAACTGGAAGAGCTACCTGGAGCGCCTGGAGGCGGCCGGGCACAAGCGCAAAGAGGCCAACTGACGCCCCCGTCGCCGGCCCCGCGCCGGCGTGCGAGTTCCTGAAACGGCAAAAAACCGATAAACTCGGGGTTTTGATGGGCGCACGGCCCACCGCCATCTGTTCAAGGCAGCAACATGACGGATAAAGAGTCCACCCACTTCGGTTTCGAGACCATCAACGCCAGTGAGAAGGCCGGCCGGGTCAAGGCGGTTTTCGACTCGGTGGCGACCCGTTATGACCTGATGAACGACCTGATGTCGTTCGGTATCCACCGCCTCTGGAAACGGGTCGCGGTGGAGCTGGCCGGCATCCGGCGCGGGCAGAAAATCCTCGACCTGGCCTCCGGCACCGGCGACCTGGCGGCACGCTTCGCCGGCCTCACCGGCCCCGAGGGGCTGGTGGTGATGACCGACATCAACGCCGCCATGCTGAACCAGGGTCGGGCACGCATGGCCGACGACGGGCTGGTGGGTAACATCGCCTACACCCAGGTCAACGCCGAGCAGATCCCGTTTCCGGACAACAGTTTCGACTGCATCACCATCGCCTTCGGCCTGCGCAACGTCACCGACAAGCAACAGGCCCTTAACGAGATGCATCGGGTGCTGCGTCCCGGCGGCCGGGTGCTGGTGCTGGAGTTCTCCCACCCCCAGGGACAGGCCCTGTCCAAGGCCTACGACCTCTACTCGTTCAAGTTGCTGCCCAAGATCGGCCGGGTGGTGGCCAACGACGAGGAGAGCTACCGCTACCTGGCGGAGTCGATCCGTATGCATCCCGACCAGGAGACCCTGAAGGCGATGATGGAGCAGGCCGGCCTGGAGCGCTGCGACTACCACAACCTGACCGGCGGCATCGTCGCCGTCCACCGCGGCTTCAAGCTCTAGCCCCAACCCATCATCATGAGTCTCTCCGCGCTTGCACTGAACGGTCTGGAACAGGCCCTGAACCGCTACCTCCGGCTCGATCCCGGCGCCGCCCGGCGCATGCAGAAACTGCACGGCCGGGTGATCGCGATAGAGCTGGCGGGACTGGAACAGACCCTCTACCTGGTACCCGGCCCGGCCGGCATCCAGGTCTACAACCAGTTCGAGGGGGACCCTGACTGCACCCTGCGCGGCACCCCCCTGGCCCTGGCCCGCATGGGCGACTCGAAGAAGAGCTCGGACCGGCTGTTCGAGGGCGACGTGAGCATCAGCGGCGATACCGAGCTGGGACACCAGTTCGGGCGCATCCTGGGCGAGATGTCGATCGACTGGGAAGCACGGCTGGCGGACATCACCGGCAGCATGGTGGCCGAGGACGCGGCCGGCGTGGTGCGCAACCTGGCCCAGGCCGGTCGCCGCTCCCTGGATACCCTGGAGCTGGACCTGCGGGAGCTGCTGCAGAAAGAGACCCGCCTCCTGCCCGACGCCGACGAGGTGGAGCAGTTTCTCAACGAGGTGGACCGGCTGCGGGATGACGTGGAACGGCTGGAGGCCCGCACCCGCCTGTTGGAGGAGAAGCTTCAGCGGCACAACAAAAAGAACAACGAGGAGACGGAGTGATACGTCCCACCACGGCGATTCGCCTGCTGCATATCAACTGGGTCCTGCTGCGCCACGGCCTGGACG
>JAPHTA010000280.1 GCA_026196475.1 Sedimenticola sp. | reverse complement strand
TTGTTCTGGCGATGCTGTTCGGCCTGACGCGCACGTTTGCGGGCTTGTGGTGAGTTGGCCAAGGTCTTCTCCAAAAAATTTAGTAAACTGAGTAACTCGCTAAAGAGCGCGGTATTCTGGGACCTGCCGGCCCGTTTGTCAACAGCTAATTAGGCCGGGTGGTGCTGGCGCAGCGGGTCGGCCTCGACGACGCCGCGCCGGCAGGAAAGACCTGTATCGGGGTCGCAAAGCGCCTATAATTCGGTCTCCCGGTTGCGGGCGGCCGGCAAGTCACTCTCTACAATTAAAGAAGAATAAGCAGACGCCATGTTCAGATCGCTGGCCAAGGTCGGTTCCAATACCCTGCTGTCGCGCATACTCGGTTTCGTGCGCGACCTGGTGGTAGCCCACGTGTTCGGTGCCAATGCCGCTACCGACGCCTTTTTCGTCGCCTTCAAGATCCCCAATTTCCTGCGCCGGCTGTTCGCCGAGGGCGCCTTCGCGGTGGCCTTCGTGCCGGTGCTGACCGAGTATAAGGAACGGCGCAGCCTCGAGGATCTGAAGCACTTTGTCGACCGCGTCGCCGGAACCCTGGGCGCGGTGCTGCTGGCGGTTACCCTGGCCGGGATACTGGGTGCGCCGGTGCTGGCGATGATCTTTGCCCCGGGCTTCATCGGTGACGAGGGCAAGCTGGCGCTGACCGTGGATATGCTGCGCCTGACCTTTCCCTACCTTCTGTTCATCTCCCTGACCGCGTTTGCCGGGGGCATTCTCAACGCCCACAGCCGCTTCGGTGTGCCGGCCTTCACCCCGGTCCTTCTCAATGTCTCCCTGATCAGCAGTGCCCTCTGGCTGGCTCCGCGCATGGAGCAGCCTATCATGGCGCTGGCCTGGGGAGTGTTGGCCGCCGGTGTGGTGCAGTTGATGTTTCAGCTGCCGTTCCTGCACCGGATACGGTTGTTGCCCCGCTTCGTATTCGCGCCCCGGGACGGCGGCGTGAAACGGATCGGCAAGCTGATGCTGCCGGCCCTGTTCGGGGTCTCCGTGACCCAGCTGAACCTGCTTCTTGATACCCTGATCGCCTCTTTCCTGGTCTCCGGCAGTATCTCCTGGCTCTACTATTCAGACCGGCTGATGGAGTTTCCCCTGGGTATTCTCGGGGTCGGCCTGGCAACCGTGATTCTTCCCAACCTGTCGAAAAAACACGCTACCGAGTCTCCAGAAGGGTTTTCCCGCGTCATCGACTGGGCGCTGCGCTGGGGGTTGCTGCTTGGGCTCCCTTCCGCGGTGGGGCTGTTCGTGCTGGCCGGGCCGATGATCGCGACCCTGTTCCATTCCGAGGTGTTCGATGCCCAGGATGTGGCCATGTCCCGCCTCAGCCTGATGGCCTACTCGGTCGGCCTGCTCTCGTTCATCCTGATCAAGATTCTGGCCCCCGGCTACTACTCGCGCCAGGATACCCGGACCCCGGTGCGTATCGCGGTGATCGCCATGCTGGCCAACATGGTGTTGAATATTATCCTGGTATTTCCGCTGGCCCATGCCGGGTTGGCCCTGGCGACCTCACTCTCCGCCACCCTCAACGCGGCCCTTCTGTTTCGTGGTCTCTACCGGGACAACGTCTATCGGCCGGAGGCCGGTTGGCCGCTGCTGCTGATGCGGGTGGCGCTGGCGGTAGCGGGTATGGGCGGGCTGCTCTATTGGGGGACTGGCGGCCTGGATGACTGGATGGTGCTCTCAACCGTTGACCGGGTGTGGCGACTGCTGGGTTGGGTGGTCGCCGGTACCGCCTGCTATTTCCTGATACTGGCGCTGCTCGGTATCCGTCCGGGTCATTTCAGAAGCCATACCGCCTGAGCCCCGATCGTTTGCGCGCGACTATTAAATCGCTCCCCGGTACTTCACAAACAGGGACTTGTGATGGAACATTGCCTATAATGCAGCGTTTTGGGTCAATCTGGAGCGGGCTCCAATGCAGGTGATTCGCGGTCTCCACAATCTTCGTCCTGAACATCGGGGGTGCGTTGCCACCATCGGCAACTTCGATGGCGTGCACCTGGGACATCAGGCGGTGTTCAGGCATCTGCGTGAGCAGGCGGAGCGATTCGGTCTTCCGGCCACGGTGGTAACTTTCGAGCCGCAGCCGATGGAGTTCTTCGCGCCGGAGGCCGCGCCGGCCCGACTGACTCGTATGCGCGAGAAACTGCAGGCGCTAAAGGATGCGGGGATCGACCGCGTGGTGTTGTTGGAGTTCGGCCACAAGATGGCGGCCATGTCGGCGGCCGATTTCGTGCGCGAGCTCCTGATCGACGGGCTGGATGTCCGCTATCTGTTTGTCGGCGATGATTTTCGTTTCGGGCATGGCCGGGAAGGGGATATCGAGCTGTTGCGAGAGACCGGCCGGGCGCACAATTTTGAAGTGGCCAACATGAACACCTTCATGGATGGCGAGTCGCGGGTCAGCAGCACCCGTATTCGGGAGGCCCTGGCGGCAGGGGACCTGGAGCTGGCGCGGCGCAACCTGGGCCGGCCGTACCGGATTTGTGGCCGGGTGGCGCACGGAGACGCACGGGGCAGGAGCATCGGTTTCCCCACCGCCAATATCGACCTGCACCGCAAAGTGAGCCCGGTGCATGGCGTATTCGCGGTAATCGTGTACGGGCTCGAGGATGAACCGCTGGCCGGCGTGGCCAATATCGGCAACCGGCCTACCGTGGTGGGTGACTCGCGCTACCTGCTGGAGGTTCACCTGTTCGACTTTTCGCGGCAGATCTACGGTGAGCACGTGGAGGTGGAGTTCTGCAGGCGGCTGCGTGACGAGAAGCGTTTCGACTCCTTCGAGGACCTGAGTCGTCAGATTGTCAGGGATACAGAGGCGGCGCGGGCCTATTTCGGGCTCGAGAATTGATCGAATCGGTGTTAGATCATAGGGGTGGCTGGGTCACGCCGGATTTCATGATCGGAACCACCATCAACAGACATTCAGACCATACAGGGCTTGCCGTTTAGTTGCGGCAGGCAAAGGCAGCAGACCAGTGACAGATTACAAGAGTACCCTGAACCTACCCAAGACCGGCTTTCCCATGAAGGCCAACCTGGCCAACCGCGAGCCGCAGATGCTCAAGCAGTGGGAGGAGATGGGGCTGTACCACAAGATCCGCGAGGCCTTTGCCGGGCGCCCCAAGTTCATCCTGCACGACGGCCCACCCTATGCCAACGGCGAGATACATATCGGCCACGCGGTGAATAAGGTACTGAAGGACGTGATCGTCAAGAGTCATACCCTGGACGGACTGGATGCCCCCTATGTCCCCGGCTGGGATTGCCACGGTCTGCCGATCGAGTTGCAGGTGGAGAAAAAGGTCGGCAAGCCCGGCGGCAAGGTGAGTGCGGCCGAATTCCGTGTCGCCTGTCGCGAGTACGCCGGCAAGCAAGTGGACCGGCAGCGGGTCGATTTCAAGCGGCTCGGGGTGGTGGGTGACTGGGATAACCCCTACCTGACCATGGCCTATCGCACCGAGGCGGATATCGTCCGCGCCCTGGGCAGGATCGTGGAGAACGGTCATGTGCACAAGGGTTCGAAGCCGGTCCACTGGTGCACCGACTGCCGCTCCGCCCTGGCCGAGGCAGAGGTCGAGTACAAGGACAAGGAGTCGTTCGCCATCGACGTGCGCTTCGAGGTACTGGACGACGAGGCCCTGATGGCCCGTTGCCACTCGGTACCGGGTGGTCACGGCGAGGGTCCCCTGTCGTTCGTGATCTGGACCACCACCCCCTGGACCCTGCCGGCGAACCAGGCAGTGGCCCTCAACCCGGCGCTGGACTACGCGGTGGTGCAGGCGAATGGACCCCATGGGCGGGAGCGCCTGGTGGTCGCCGAGGGGATGCTCAAGGACAGCATGCTGCGCTGGGGTGTCGAGGAGTACAAGGTGATCGCCTACGGTCGTGGTGATGCCTTCGAGGGTTTGAAGTTGAAGCACTGCTTCTACGACCGGGAGGTGCCGGTGATCCTGGGCGACCACGTCACCCTGGAGGCGGGTACCGGTGCCGTGCATACCGCGCCGGGTCACGGCCTGGACGACTTCATCGTGGGCCAGCGCTACCACCTGGAGGTGGATAACCCGGTCGGCAGTGACGGGCGCTTTGTCGAGGGCACGCCGCTGTTCGCCGGGGAGCATGTCTTCACCGCCAACGAGAAGGTGATCGAGGTGCTGAAGAGTCACGGTACCCTGGTCCACGAGAACCGCCTGGCGCACAGCTACCCGCACTGCTGGCGCCACAAGACCCCGATCATCTTCCGCGCAACCCCCCAGTGGTTTATCAGCATGGATCAGAAGGGGCTGCGCAAGACCGCGCTGCAGGAGATCGACAGGGTCACCTTCACGCCGGAGTGGGGGCGTGCCCGCATCCAGGGTATGGTGGAGGGGCGTCCGGACTGGTGCATCTCGCGCCAGCGCACCTGGGGGGTGCCGATCGCGCTGTTTATCCACAGGGTGAGTGGCAAGCTGCATCCGGAGACGCCGAAGCTGATCGAGGCGGTGGCCCAGCGTATCGAAGCAGAGGGCATCGAGGCCTGGTTCGCGCTGGACCCGGAGGAGCTGCTGGGTGAAGAGGCAGAGCAGTACGAGAAGGTCCAGGACACCCTGGATGTCTGGTTTGACTCGGGGGTGACCCACTTTGCCGTGCTGCAACCGCGTGAAGAGCTCCACTACCCGGCGGAACTCTACCTGGAGGGCTCGGACCAGCATCGAGGCTGGTTCCAGTCCTCCCTGCTCACATCGGTGGCGATCAACAACCGGGCACCCTACACCGGGGTTCTGACCCACGGTTTTACCGTTGATGCCAAGGGGCACAAGATGTCCAAGTCCCTCGGCAACACGGTCAGCCCGCAGGATGTCATGAAGAAGCTGGGCGCCGACATCATCCGGCTGTGGGTGGCGGCGACCGACTACCGTGGCGAGATGACCGTCTCCGACGAGATTCTCAAGCGGACCGCTGATGCCTATCGCCGTATCCGCAACACCTCGCGTTTTCTGCTTGCCAACCTGAATGGTTTCGATCCGGAGCGGGACTGCCTCCCGGCCTCCGAGATGCTGGCGCTGGACCGCTGGGTGGTGGACCGGGCGCTGCAGTTGCAGGGAGAGATCGTCGAGGCCTACCAGGCCTACCAGTTCCACCTGATCACCCAGAAGATCCACAACTTCTGCGGACCGGAGATGGGCGGGCTGTACCTGGATATCATCAAGGACCGCCAGTACACCACCCAATCCGACAGCCGCGCCCGGCGCTCCTGCCAGACCGCGATCTATCACGTGATGGAGGCGATGGTACGCTGGCTGGCGCCGGTCTTGAGCTTTACCGCGGACGAGATCTGGCAGCATATGCCGGGACAGCGTAGCGAGTCGGTGTTTCTGGAGACCTGGTACCAGGGGCTTATGGCGCTGGATGCGGATGCGGGAACGGGGCGCGAATTCTGGAGCCGGGTGATCGCGATCCGCACCGCCGTCGGCAAACAGCTTGAACAGCTGCGTTCCAGTGGCGTTATCGGCGCTTCCCTGGATGCGGAGGTGGACCTCTACTGTGACGGGCCGGCGCTGCAGGACCTCTCCCGGCTGGAGGACGAACTGCGCTTCGTACTGATTACCTCCTATGCCCGGGTGCACCCGCTGGATGCGCGGCCGGGACAGGCGGTGGAGACCGGGGTCGACGGTATCTACCTGCTGGCACAGGCGTCGGCACACGAAAAGTGCGGGCGCTGCTGGCACCGTCGCGAAGACGTGGGCCGCGATCCGGACCACCCGGCCCTGTGCGGACGTTGCGTCGAGAACGTGGCCGGTGCTGGTGAGGAGAGGCGGTTTGCCTGAGACGCTGGTTGCATCTGCCGTGGTGGAGGATTGAATGCTGCGCTGGCTCTGGTTGTCACTGCTGGTGGTGTTGCTTGACCAGGTGAGCAAGCAGGTGATCGAGGCGTCCCTGCTGGTCTACGAAACGGTACCTGTGACGCCCTTCTTCAACCTGACCCTGGCCTACAACGAGGGGGCGGCATTCAGCTTCCTGAGCGACCAGGGGGGGTGGCAGCGCTGGTTCTTCGCCCTGACCGCGGTCCTGGTGACCCTGGTGCTGGCGGTGTGGCTCTCGCGCCTGCGTGGCGAGCGGCTACTGGCGGTCTCGCTCAGCCTGGTGATCGGCGGAGCGGTGGGCAACCTGATTGATCGCCTCACCTTCGGCCATGTTATCGACTTCCTGGACCTCTACTACGGAAGTTATCACTGGCCGGCTTTCAACGTCGCGGATATCGCGATCACCGGTGGCGTGATCCTGCTGTTTATCGACGCCCTGTTCGGGCAGGGTTCCCGCGACCGGAGCTAGCCCGCGGTCGCAAGCAGACGCTGCAGGCGCTCCCAGTCGAAGTTCGGTCCGGGGTCACTCTTGCGTCCTGGCGCGATATCGCAGTGGCCGGCCATTCGTTCCGGGGTGATCCCGGGGTACTGTTCCCGGATCTCCTGGATGGTGTCGGCCAGCACCTGGTACTGGATGTCGGTGTAGGGTGTCTCGTCGCTCCCCTCCAGTTCGATGCCGATCGAGTAGTCATTGCAGCGCTCCCGCCCCTCAAAGCAGGACTCACCGGCGTGCCAGGCCCGCTCCTGCAGCGGCACGTACTGCACCAGCTCGCCGTCGCGCCGGATCAGCAGGTGGGCGGAGACCTTCAGCTGGTGGATTTCCCGGAAAAAGGGGTGCCGGTCGGCGGGCAGGCGGTTCTGGAACAGGCGGTCGATCCAGGGGCCACCGAACTCTCCCGGTGGCAGACTGATGCTGTGGATGACCAGCAGGTCCACTGGGCACTCAGGCGGGCGGTCGTCCCGGTTGGGCGAGGGACACTGTCGTGCTCCCTCAAGCAGTCCCGAATGTTCGGGATTCATCTGGCCCGCACACCCTTGATGATCATGTCGGAGAAGCTGACCACGCCCAGCACCTGGCCCCTGCTGATGACCGGTGCGCGGGACAGGCGCAGGCGGTCGAACAGCCGCGCGCAGTAGCGGATATCCATGTCCGGCTCCACCGAGATCACAGGCTTGGTCATCACCTCGTAGATATTGACCCGGGCCGGTGGGCGGTCCGGGGCCAGTACCTTGCGGGCAATGTCGGAGAACATGACGATGCCGTAGGCGTCGTTGTCATCCCGCTTGTTGACGATCAGGGTCTTGGTCTCCACGTGATCCATCTTCTCCAGGGCCGACTCCACCGTGTCCATTCCGTCAACCATGTCCACGTTGGACTTCATCACATCCCGTACCCGGATGATCTCTCTTCTGCTCACAACTCATCCTCCACCACCGCGGTCAGCTGCCTGATCTGATGGCTCACTCCCACCGCGTCCTCCACATCTATCTGGAAAGCGATCCCGGTTCCCGGTTTGTCATCGAACTCGCCCACCTCGGCAATCTTCTCCAGGATGCTCCGGGAGAGATGCTCTTCAACCAGGAACAGCACCATGTCACGCTGGACCTCCAGGTTCAGGCCGAAGAAGGTCTTGCTCTTTTGCAACCCCTCGCCGCGTGCCTGGTTGATCACCGTGGATCCGGTGGCGCCGGCGGTCCGGGCGGCATCAACCACGGTGTTGGTCTTGCCGTCCTCGATAAGTGCAATGATCAGTTTGAAATGCATGTATCACTCCTCTCTCGGCTTTTTCTGGCTCGATAGGCAAGCCACTCGCTCAACTGTGCATAGGCCATCACGCTCATAATCGGAAACAGGCTGGCAAAGGCAATCAGTCCGAATCCGTCCAGCATCGGGTTGCGACCCGGAATGGTGCTGGAGAGGCCCAGTCCAAGTGCAGCCACCAGGGGCACGGTGACAGTGGAGGTGGTGACGCCGCCGGAATCGTAGGCCAGGGCGATGATCGCCCTGGGGCAGAACGCTGTCTGTACCAGAACCACGACGTAGCCGGCGATAATATAGTAGTGCAGGGGGGTGCCGGAAACGATGCGGTAGGCACCGAGGGCGATACCGATCGCCACCCCGATGGCCACCGCGATGCGCAAGCCCCAGGTGCCGACGGCGCCACCGGAGACCTGGTTGGCCTTGATCGCCACCGCGATCAGGGAGGGCTCCGCAATAGTGGTCGAGAGACCAATGGCAAAGGCGAACAGGTAGACCCACAGGTAGTGCTGCCAGTTGTTACCGATCTCCCGGGTGGTTTCGCTGATTCCGAGAAAGGCGGGCTCGGTGAGCTGCTGTGCCATCAACTTGCCGAGCGGAAACAGGGCCTGTTCCAGTCCTTCCAGGAAGAAGGCCAGTCCGAGCAGCACCAGGGCAAATCCTCCCAGCACCTGTGCAAGGTTGCGCACCCGCTTGCGCAATACAAACAGCTGAAAACCGAACAGGATGCCGGCAATCGGCAGTACATCGAAAACGGTGGCCAGCAGGGTCCGGGAGAAATCCGACAACCAGTTCATCAGAGGAGCATTCCGTAAGCCATGACAAAGATCATCGGGGTCAGAGAGGCGAAGGCGATCAGTCCGAAGCCGTCGGTCATCGGGTTGCGGCCGCGGATACTGCTGGCCAGACCGACCCCGAGGGCGGTAACCAGCGGTACCGTGATGGTGGAGGTGGTGACGCCGCCGGAGTCGTAGGCGATGCCGATAATCTCCTCGGGTGCGAAGGCGGTCATCACCACTACCCCGGCATAGCCGCTTATGATGAGGTACTGCACCGGCCATCCCTTGATGATCCGGATCACGCCGAGGACGATGGCCAGGCCCACCGACACGGCTACTGTATAGCGCAGGCCGTCGGCGTAACTTGCCATTTCTGTCTCGCTTTGCGCGATCATTCCGCCCAGCGCCGCCACCCGGGCCGCTTCGCCAGCGATTGCGATCAGCGCGGGCTCGGCCACGGTGGTGCCGAAGCCGAGGGCGAAGGCGAACAGGACGAGCCACAGCAGGCTGCCCTTTGAGGCGAAATCGTGGGCCATCGACTCGCCAATCGGAAACAGTCCCATCTTCAATCCCTGCACGAACAGGGTCAGCCCGATGACCACTTGCAGGGTACCGAACAGCAGGTTGGCGAGATCCGGGATGGGCTGTCTGAAGACCAGGAGTTGAAAGCAGGCGATAACGACTACAATGGGAGCAAGGTCCCGCACACTATCTGCCAGAGCCCTGCTGAAATGTCTGATCAGTCTGTTCACGGCAGTAACAATACACGACGGCTATTTTCATGTTAACCACGTTATCAGAGTGTCAGGGAGTGGTTGCGGATGTTGATCGGAAGTGTCCATGGGTCGGATTTGTGGACGGGATGAGGCGACAAGTGGGAGCCGGGTCACGCTTTTTTGCGACGGAAATCTGACGTTTGGCTATTTGTGACGCTTCTCACGTCAGCGGCCGGGGGTGGGGTCCAGACTGTATACTGTAAAGCGCCCCCCTGCCGGGGCAGCTCCCGAAAGGGGTACATCACGTGTGGGTAGAGAGATATGAAGGCTGGAAATGTGATCTCATTTGGTGACAAGCGTCAGGGTGAGCAGCGCGTGACGCTGCGAGAAGGGTACCAGGGTACCATAAACGCCTGCCGCCAGCTGCTGGTCAAGGGTCTGCCGAAGATGATGGATTCCCTCTTCGAGCGCCTTGATGACGTGCTCTACGACCAGGCGGACAAGTCCGTGTCGGATCAGCAGCAGGCTGACTATTTCGAGGCGATGCGCTGTCTGCGCCGGGACCGGGAGCAGGTTGAGTCAAGCTTCAACAAGGAGTTGCTGGGCCGCTTCGACCGTTTCTGGGTTCACGGTTCGGGCGCTCCCTCGGGCGAGTTGACCGGGGAAATCACCAGTGACGAGATGGGGCTGGTGGAGAGTGACGACCTGGAAGAGGGACTGGCCATCACCGGTATGATCTCGAAGGGTAACAACACTTTTTACCGGGACCTGTATGCCCTGGATCAGCGCTTCAGCTACCTGATGAATGGTGCCAGGATCGAGGAGGATGGAAACCCGCTTGCGCCTGTCGCGATCTGTGAAGCCTTCCGCCAGGCGGTTACCGGCATTGCGGTAAACCTGCCGGTAAAACTGGTGATTTACAAGCAGTTCGAAAAAGAGGTCTTCAGTCGTCTCGGGCCGCTTTACGACCAGATCAATGCAGTCCTGGCCAAGGCAGGAGTCCAGCCCGGCATCAAGCCAACCGTTCGTCGCAACAGCCCCTACCAGGGAGCCTCCGCCACCACCACGGGTCGCAGGGAGGAAGGTGGCGGCGCCGCGGATGAAGCAGGTCAGGCCCGGGAGCTCTTCTCGACGCTGCAGCAGCTGCTGCGTAGCCAGCGGCCGGCGCCCCCTGTGTACGATCCTGAGCTGCCGGTGCAGACCGTGGATTCCGGCGACCTGCTGTCGGCGCTCTCCGCTATGCAGCATCAGCACACAGGTTCGGGGGCGGTCGAGGTAATGGATGCCGGGACACTTCGCTCGGTAGTGCTGCAGATGCCCCAGCTGGGGGCCAGTAATGATGCTAACCGGGCGCTCGGGCGGGCAGATGACGATACGATTGATGTTATCGCGATGCTGTTCGAGTTTATCCTGGATGATCCGGGGCTTACCGATGGCATGCGTGCCCTGTTGGCGCGGCTGCAGATTCCGATGCTGAAAGTGGCGATCCTGGACAAGTCCTTTTTTGGTCGCAAGGACCACCCCGCCAGGCGGTTGCTGAACAGCATGGCCCAGGCGGCAATCGGTTGGACCGAGTCATCAGGCCGCAGTGGCGACGGTCTGTACGCCCAGATCGAGTCCCTGGTGGGGCGTATCCTCAACGAGTTTGACGACAACCTGGAGCTGTTCGACGAGTTGCAGGGGCAGTTTTCCGCCTACCTGGAGCGGGAGCAGCGTGCCGTGCAGGTTGCCGAGGAGCGTGCCGCCCAGGTTACCCAGGGCAAGGAGGCGCTGGTCGAGGCCAAACGCTACGTGGCGGAAGAGATCGGCCGCTGCCTGTCAATTTACGATGCGGTTCCCGACGTGGCCCAGAACCTGGTGCGTGACGCGTGGAATGATGTCCTGTTGCTGATCTACCTGCGCAAGGGGCGGGAGAGTGAAGAGTGGGTTGAGGCGGTGAAGCTGATGGAGCGCCTGGTATGGAGCGTCATGCCCAAGCCCTCCCAGCGTGAGCGCCAGGAGTTGCTGCGGGCTATCCCGGAGCTGCTGAAAGGCCTGCGCTCCGGCCTGTCGGACATCTCCTATAACCAGCACAAGATGACCCGCGCATTCAAGAGTCTGCAGGCGCGTCATCTTGCCTGCCTGCGCGGTGGCCGTGCGGTGACGGAGAGCGATGGTCGTTCCGGAAGTGACTCTGGCAGTTCGTCTCATGGTGCCGGAGTGATGGAGGAGATCGTGCTGGAGAGTGGCGGTGATGTCCGGGCCCGGCCGGAGGCATCCGCGGATGCTGGAGCTGTCCCGTCCGATGAGTTTGACCGTTTGGGCGACGAGCTGTCGGTGGGGCAGTGGATTGAGCTTACCCGGGAGGATGGCGAGACACTGCGTGCCAAGCTCTCCTGGCGTAGCGCGGTGACTGGTACCTGCCTGTTTGTGAATCGGAAAGGGCTGAAGGTGGCCGAGGTGAGCGGTACGGGATTGGCTGAATGGATGCGTAACGGCAAGGCGAAGTTGCTGCCGCAACCGGATAATCCATTAATGGACCGCGCCCTGAACTCGATGGTAAATGAATTGAATGACTCCGCATCCACTACCGAGGGGCGGGAGTCGACGGATCCCCGGTAGATGGCGTAAACGGTAAACTGTGCCGCTATTGCCCCCGCCTTGCGGGGGCATTTTTTATCCAGGGAGGGAGTTATGCCGCGTAGCACAGGGAAGTGCGGGAGCGGCTTTGTCCAGGTGGAAAGTTGCGGCGCGAAGTACGAAAGGATTCGGGGGTCGTTCTCTTCTGCAGAGGTGGAGATGTCGCTGGTTCGGGCAGGGGCCAATAGATACAATGGCCGCAATGGGCGGTACGACGCTGCTGATGTTCCGATACGGGATTTGCGGCGGCCGGGGTTGCCGGTTTTTTGGGTCACTACAGTACGGGGACTGGGTAATGGTGGAAAAAATGACCGATTCGGGTCTCAAATACGACGATATACAGGAAGGTGACGGAGTGGTGGCTGCCGCCGGCCAGCGTGTGTCAGTCCACTATACCGGCTGGTTGACGGATGGCAGTAAATTCGATTCCAGTCTCGATCGGGATGCGCCCTTCTCCTTCTCACTTGGCGCCGGGCAGGTTATCCGGGGTTGGGACGAGGGGGTCCAGGGAATGAAGGTGGGTGGCAGACGCAAGCTGACCATTCCTCCCCAGCTGGGTTACGGTGCACGCGGCGCCGGCGGGGTTATCCCACCCAACGCTACGCTGGTATTTGAGGTCGAGCTGCTGGAGATTCTGTGAGCCGGGCGATGCTGAAACGGGAGGTGATCGAGGCCCAGGTGCGGCTGGCGCTGGACGAGGATCTTGGGAGTGGCGATCGGACCGCGGCCCTGATTCCTGCGGATGCCCGGGCAAGGGTGCAGGTAGTCTGCCGGGAGGCGGCGGTAATCTGCGGCGTGGCCTGGTTTGACGAGGTGTTCCGGCAACTGGATAACGGCATCGATATTGACTGGCGCTGTGCCGATGGTGATCAGGTGAGTCCCGGCCAGCTGATCTGTGAGCTGGAAGGCAACACCCGGGCGCTGTTGAGCGGCGAACGAACCGCCCTCAACTACCTGCAGACCCTCTCCGGGACCGCCACCCGGGCAAGGCAGTATGCCGACCGGGTCGCCGGCACCGGGGTACGGATCCTGGATACCCGGAAGACACTCCCCGGGCTGCGCCTGCAGCAGAAGTATGCGGTCACCTGCGGTGGCTGCCACAACCACCGGATCGGCCTGTTCGATGCCATTCTGATCAAGGAAAATCACATCCTGGCGGCGGGCTCCGTGGCGTCTGCGGTGCGCAGCGCTATCGATCTCAACCCCGACCTGGAGGTGGAAGTGGAGGTGGAGTCCCTGGCCGAACTGGACGAAGCTCTGGGCGCCGGTGCCCGGCGTATTCTGCTGGACAACTTCTCCCTGCTGCTGCTGCGGGAGGCTGTGGCGCGGACGGCGGGTAGGGCCCGGCTGGAGGCCTCCGGTGGTGTCACCCTGGAAACGATACGGGCGATTGCCGAAACCGGCGTGGATGATATCTCCGTGGGTGATCTGACCAAGGATGTGAAGGCGGTCGATCTCTCGATGCGTTTTCTGGGCGACTGAGTCGGGGTCAGGCCTTGACGTCCAGGAGTGAACCAATCATGGCGTCGGCTGTCTCGAATGCTTTGACCGATGCGCTGACCTGCTGGCTGCTCTGGTGCAGTTCAACCAAGGCGCGGACCGCATCCTTGGTGGGGATCTGCTGGGTCATCTGACTGCTGTTCGCGATCTCCGCAGCGCTGCGGCGCAGTTGGCGGGTGCCGCGCTGGATTCCCTGCAGGGCGATGTCAGTGACGGAAGTGATGGGCATATGTCCTGCCTGTCCGTGGTTTTCTGTGCCTAGGATAGGTCGCCCGGAGGCAGTTGCCAAGGGATATTTGTCAATATTGTGACTTTTAGCGATTTATTGACGCCAAAGTGACTGTATTCTCCGATAAACGGGGTATACAGCAAAATTTATCAGCCCAGCAGGGCTCCATTCAGCAAGCAATAAAGGATGATTCATGTCACTCACGATGAAATCGATACTGCCCGCCGTGGCGCTTTCACTCTCTGCAGTCACGGCCCAGGCTGCCGACCTGAATACGCTGCAACAGCGCTTCAGCTACGCACTTGGCCACCAGTTCGCCCAGCAGCTGAAGCAGCAGGGAGTTACGGTGGAGGGGGTGGCCTTCGGGGCGGCGATCGACGACGTGCTGCAGGGGAACCAGGTGCGCCTGACGCCCCAGGAGATGAGCGAAGCGTTCCGCCAGACCAAGGAGGAGATGGCCCGGGCGCAGCAGGAGAAAGCAGAAGCAGCGGGCCAGGCGGGCCAGGCCTTTCTGGAGCGGAACAGCAGTCAGGAGGGGGTGGTGGTCCTGCCCAGTGGGCTGCAGTACCAGGTGCTGAGAGAGGGGGAGGGTGAGCAGCCGGCGCCGGGTGCCAAGGTCACCGTGCACTACCGGGGAACCCTGATCTCCGGCGAGGAGTTCGACAGCTCCTATTCCCGGGGCGAGCCGACCAGCTTCTCCCTGGACGGGGTGATTCCCGGCTTCAGGGAGGGGATCAGCCTGATGAATCCCGGGGCGAAGTACAAGCTCTTTATCCCCGCCTCCCTGGGTTATGGGGAGACCGGCGCGCCGGGTGCCATCGGCCCCAACGAGACGCTTATTTTCGAGGTTGAGCTGATCTCCATCGACGCCCCCGCCGCAAATTCGGACGGCTGAATCTGTCCGGGGTCGACCCGGCGTTACGCCGGGTCGACTGGTATCGCCCGCCGATTAGAGCCGTCTAAGGTAGTCCGGCCGGATGCGGCCATTGCCCTGCAGCGCGTGGTCTACGGTCTCCAGAAGCTTCAGCCGGTCCCGGGGCAGGTTGCCGGCCAGTGCCAGGGCGTTGGAGGCGTGGTTGGAGCGGAAGATGACTGGAACCGGTGGGTTGACGCCGGCCAGCAGCCGGCGCTGCTCCAGTAGTATGGCGTGATCATCCTGCGTCACAAAGGGCTCCCCGAACTTCTCCAGAAAACCGCGTTCCGCATCCGGCTCCAGGAACAGTTGCAGGGTGGAGAGGTAGTTTACAGGAGCGCGTCCCAGTAGATCGGCAGTGCCGTCAATGTGCTGCTCCCAGTAGTGCGCCCCTCCGAGCCCGAGTATGACCGTGGCCGAAACCTTCAGTCCCGCCTGCTGTGCCTTTTCCAGTGCGGCCAGGATACTCCTTGGACTGGCCCCCTTGCGGATTTTTTTCAGGATTACAGGGGAGCCGGACTCGATACCGACGTAGAGCAGGGTCAGCCTCTTCTCCCGCAGCTGTGCCAGCTCGCTCCCGCTCTTGCGCAGGATGTCACTGGGGTTGGCGTAGCAGGCGACCCTGGCGAGGCGCGGGAAACGTTTCTGCAGGTGCTCCAGCAGCTGCAGCAGGTGTTCCGCCGGCAGGGTCAGGGCATCGCCGTCGGCAAGAAAAACCCGTTGTGCGTCCGGCCACAGTCCGGCGGCCTGGTCGATCTCTGAAAAGACCTGTTCCAGCGGCCTTGCCTGGTACTGCTTACCCTTGTACATGGAGCAGAACGAGCACTGGTTGAAATGGCAGCCCAGGGTGGCCTGGATGATCAGGTTGTTGCCCTCGCTGGGCGGCCGGTAGAGCGGCATGTCGTAGCTGAACATGGTTTACTGCTCCGGGGGGAAGACCAGCCGGGTGCCGGCAAACGGTTGCGGGATGTCCGGACTGGCGTGGTGCCGGAAGCTGAGGCGTCGAACCGCCGGTTGGCTGTGCAGGCAGCCGCCGCCGCGCAGGCTCTGGTGCCCGGCCTCAAACTGCCCGCTGCCGCATTCGGGCAGGTTTTCCGGCCGATATTCACTATACGCCTCGAAGCGGTTCGAACACCACTCCCACACCCGGCCGTACTGCTCCAGGATCTGGCTGCGCCGGGCCACCTCCCACTGGTACTCGTGTTGCAGCACGGCGCCGGCGAGCGAGCCGCCCTGGGCGGCGACCCAGTTGGCATAGGCCTGGGCCTCGTGCAGGGAGAGCCCCATGACCGGCTCATCAGGAACCAGGTCGGCCGGCCCGTTGAGACTGACTCCGTACCAGTCTCCCCGGTCATCCTGTCGCCAGTGATGCGGATGTCCATCCCTGTCCTGGAGCCAATCCCGGCTTTCACTGCTCCACAGCGACGGCTCCCGGTAGCCGCCGGCCTGGATGAAGGCGAGGTAGTCACTGTTGCTGACCGGCGCCGGGTCAATCCTGAAGTTGCTGAGCTGGATCACCTGGGGCGGGAGTTCGTTGTCCCTTGCCGCAGGATCATCCAGGGCGCCAACCCGGTAATGACCCTGGGAGACCGCCAGGTGGCGCGGTTGGGGCTGTGATGCCGTGAGTGGCTGGCTGCATCTGAACGGTTCTTCAAGGTGCAGGCGGCGCCCAACCAGCACCTGCAGCATCGCCTCGTAGACCAGGGCGCGGGACTGGTTGATCAGGTGTACCAGTCGCTGCCCCTGCAGCAGGGGATGGTCAGGCAGCCGGCCCGGGTTGGCCAGCCGCATCAGGTTCTCCTCCTGCAGCTCCAGGGCCCAGTTGAGCAGGTGCTCTTTCGGTGGCAGCTGATCCCACTGCTGAGGAGTGACCGTCCCGGCCGGCTCGAACAGGTGCCGTACCCGGTCGGTCAGGTCGGTTTCGCCCTCAACCTCTCCGCGCAGCAGCAGGGTTTCGGTGTAGGCGGCACGGCCGTAGTACCAGAGCAGGGGGGGGTGGGCCGGGTGGTAGGGGGTACGGCACTCGGTATCGCTGAACGGTTCGATCAGTTGTGTCATCAGTCGCTGTAGCGCGTTCAGCTGGCCCAGTGGGTGCGGTTGGTTCATGGTCTTATCTCGGTACTGCCGGGTGGGCCGTATGGTAGACGATTGCGCCGGCCAGGGGTATCAGGGCCTGTTTTCAGGCCCTAGTCGGCGGGCACTGTCCGCTCGGCGGCCCAGTTCCGCAGGCGTGTCATCCTCTCGGCCATGACCACGGAGAGTGGGCTGGTGCGTTCGATCTCCTCCAGCAGGTGTTCGCTGTTCAGCCGCTCATCCTGCGCCTGGGCGGCATAGAGTGCGGAGACGATCGCCTGTTCGATCTCTGCACCGGTGAAGCCTTCGCTGGTGCTGGAGAGCAGTTCCAGGTCGAAGGCGCTGGGGGGCTGGTTGCGGCGCCGCAGGTGAATCTCGAATATCTCCCGCCGCACCGCCGGTCCGGGCAGGTCGACAAAGAAGATTTCGTCCAGCCGACCCTTGCGCACCAGCTCCGGCGGCAGTTGTTCGATGTTGTTGGCGGTGGCGACAATGAATACCGGTTTGCGGTTTTCCGCCATCCAGGTCAGGAGGGTGCCGAGCAGGCGCTGGCTGACTCCGTCGTCGGACTGGCTTGGGGCCACCCCTTTCTCGATCTCGTCCATCCACAGTACGCAGGGGGCCATACTGAGTGCGATATCGAGGGCGTTACGCAGGTTCTTCTCGCTCTCGCCGATGTACTTGTTGTAGAGGCGGCCGAAATCGAGACGCAGCAGGGGAACATTGAAGGTGCCGGCAACCGCCTTCGCGGCGAGACTTTTGCCTGCCCCCTGCACGCCAAGCAGCATGATGCCCTTGGGCTGGTCGAGGCTGCCGTTCTCTCCCGTGAAGGCCTTTTTGCGCTTATCCAGCCAGCTCTTCAGGCGGCAAAGGCCGGCCACATCGGCAAAGTCGGCTGTGTCGTATTCGAACGCGATTACGCCATCCTGGTTGATCAGTTCGTACTTGGTCTTCATCAGCCCGGGCAGGTCGTCCTGGCTGATCGCCCCGTCATTCTCGATGGCGGACCTTATCAGCCGCCGGGCATCGGTGGCGGTAACGCCGGTCAGGTTGCTGGCCAACCGGTCAACGGCCATGGTATCGGCCCGTACCTTGCGCCGGTTGCGTGACTGCCAGCGGCGTGCCTCCTCGTTTATCAGCATCTTGATGCCGGCCCGGTCCGGCAGGCGCAGGTTGAAGCGGGCAGTCAGGTGGCGGATCTCCGGCGGAATTGTCAGGTCGTGGCTGAGAAAGATAAGGGTTTTGGCGATGGTGTCATGCTCCTGGGCGATCTCCTTGATCAGGCGCACATGGATCGGGTCATCCAGGAACGGGTGGAAGTCGAGCAGCAGGTAGTAGCCGGGCTGGGAGACCGCCTTGATATGCTTCAGCACGGCTGCTGGCTCGGAGGTTAAGCCCTGTGCCCCGAAGTCCGCCTCAAGTCTCTTCAGTCCCTCGGTAACGGTCCACTGGTGCATCGGGTGCTGCAGCCTCAGGCCCAGCCGGGTCAGCAACTGGGTAACCCGCACCTCCTCCAGTGATTCGATTACGATAACCGGTGTATGCGAGGTGAGTATCAGCTCCAGGTCGTGCAACTCTTTCATGAGGTCTCCTGCGTGCTGTTGTCGTGGACCAACTTTATCAGGCCGCCAAACGGCTGCATAACGTCAGCAGCCCGATCGCGTGGTACTTGTTCCGGATCAAGACGTTTTATGTGCAGATGGCGTACCATAAACAGCCAAAATGTGTTTTTTATGGCTCCGGCCGGATCATGATATCAGTGTGCCGATCACCGGTGGCAGTGGGTCTGTCCTGAAGCCGCCTGTATCGTGGAGAACCCTTGGATCTGTCGTTGCCACTGGCGTTTACTGTTGGCCTGTTCAGCGCTGTACACTGCATTGGCATGTGTGGCGGAATCATGGGGGCACTCAGTTTTGGCCTGCCCCCCGAGGTGAGGCGCAACAATACCCGTTTCATGCTGTTTCTGTTGGCCTACAACAGCGGCCGGGTGGCCAGCTACGCGTTGGCCGGAGCCCTGTTGGGAGTGGTTGGCGGGGCGTTGCTGGAGGCGTTGGGGCCCGGTCAGGGGCACCGCTGGTTGCAGTGGTTTGCCGCGCTGTTCATGGTTCTGATCGGCATGCATATCGCCGGCTGGCTGCCCCGGCTGGCACAAGTGGAGCGGATCGGGGCCCCGTTGTGGCGCTGGCTGGAGCCGTTCGGTCGCCGGCTGATGCCGGTGCAGTCGATCCCCACGGCACTGCTCTACGGCGCGGTATGGGGGTGGCTGCCTTGTGGTCTGGTCTACACCATGCTGCTCTCCACTGCAGCCAAGGTGGGGCCTCTGAGCGGGGCGCTCTACATGGCCGCGTTCGGGCTGGGGACGCTCCCCTCGGTGCTGGCCACCGGTCTGCTTGCAGGGCGTCTCTACCGGTTTGCCGAAAACGCCTATTTGAAGGTCTTGGTGGGGATGTTTATTATAGGGATCGGGTTGCTGACCCTCTGGTTCCCCGAATTGTTGGATCTGACTGCCTACCCGCAGTCGTCTCTGGACAGTGAGTGATGCGGTTATGAATAGTGTTGCAGACAAGATGTATGGCAGCTCGCCCGTATTCAGCCGGGCTCTGAATGCTGCGAGAATGGTTGCCGGTACCGATGTGACCGTGCTGATCACCGGTGAGCCCGGAACCGGCAAGGAGATGATGGCGCACCAGGTTCACGCCTCCAGCCGACGAGCGGGTGGTCCTTTCGCGTCCATCAGTTGTGCCGGACTCAGTGAAGAGGAGCTGGAGAACGAGTTGCTGGCGAGCAGTAATGGCGCCTCCATCTACCTGAACGAGGTGGCCGACCTCAACCTGGAGGCCCAGGCCAAGCTGCTGCATTTTCTTGAATCCGTGGAGGCGCGCCGGACCGGTTTCCCCGACGTGCGCCTGCTGGCGTCCACTGGCCGGGACCTGCATGCCCTGCAGCGGGAAGGAGGGTTCCGGGAGGACCTCTACTACCGACTGCACGTGGTGCCGGTGAGTCTACCGCCCCTGCGTGAGCGCAAGGACGATATCATACTACTTCTGAAACAGTTTACCTCCGACCTGGCCAGACGCCACGGGCGCAAGGCGCCGCGCTACTCGGTTACCGCGCGCAATCTGATCAAGCAGTATCGCTGGCCCGGTAACGTGCGCGAGCTGCGCAATTTCTGTGAGCGCATGGTCATACTGATGGCCGGTGCCATCGTGCAGCCTTCGGACATGCCGCTGGAGATGAGGCAGGAATCGGCGGTTACGCCGGGTCGAAGCCTGTTCGTGCTGCCAGAGGGTGGTCTCGATTTGACGGCGCTGGAGGGTGACATGATCCGTCAGGCGATCTGCATGAGCGGCGGCAATCGCAGCAAGGCGGCGCGGCTGCTCGGGCTCACCCGGGACACCCTGCTTTACCGTATCCAGAAGCACGCTATTGAGGTGTGACTCTTCTGTCGCCCGGTTTAACCGGTGCAAACGCCCTGCCTTGGCAGGGCGTTTTCCGTTGTGTCGGTGGTTAGCCTATAACCAGCGCTCCACGATGCGGATGCCGGTGTCCTCGGGGGAGTTGCGGATGGCGAATCCAAGCCGGCGCATCAGGGACAGCATGCGGTTGTTGTCCGACAGCACCTCGCCCTCGATCATGCGGATACCCCGGGTCCGTGCCGCCTCCATCAGGGCTTCCATGAGGCGTGATCCGATCCCCATACGGCGCTTGGTGTCGAGTACAGCGAGCGCGAATTCGCAGGTACGGCCGTCCGGGTTGACGGTGTAGCGGGCCACGCCAAGCTGGGTGCGCCTGCCCTGGTCGTCGATCACTGCGATCAGCGCCATCTCACGGTCGTAATCGGGCTGGGTGAAGCGCGCCAGCATCTCCGGGGTCAGTTCGTCGATGGTCTGCATGAAGCGGAAGTACTTGGCCTCCGGTGACATATTGCGCACGAACTCCTGCTCAGTGTCGGCGTCTTCCGGCCGGATCGGGCGAATCGTGAGCGCAGTGCCGTCAGGCAGGTGCAGGCGGCTGACCAGGTGCGAGGGGTAGGGGTGTATCGCCATGTGGGCATAGGGCACAGGCGAGGTGGAGGGGCGTGAGATCCGGATCCGCACATCGGCGGCAATCACGCCCCGGTCATCCGCCAGTAACGGATTGATATCCATCTCATTGATGTGCGGAAGCTCGCATACCATGTCCGAGATGCGCAGCAGGACCTGCTCCACTGCCTGCTGGTCGACCCCCGCCATCTGGCGGAACGGCTCCAGCAGCCTGGCGGCGCGGGTTCGCGCGATCAGGCGCTGTGCCAGCAGGCTGTTAAGGGGCGGCAGGGCCACGGCGCTGTCGCGCAGGATTTCGACCGCCGTGCCACCGGAACCGAAGGCGATCACCGGGCCGAAAACCGGGTCCCGCTTTACCCCCACCATCAGCTCGCGGGTGTTGGGATTGGAGCTTATCGGTTCCACGGTCACCCCGCTAATCCGCGCCCCGGGGCTTCGCTTCTCGACGGTCTCCAGCAGCGACTTGTAGCTGCTGTGCACCTCCGGTGCATTGTTGATATTGAGGCGAACGCCACCGACATCGGACTTGTGATTGATATCCGGCGAGTTGATCTTCAACGCTACCGGGAATCCCACTGTCTCTGCCGCCACCAGGGCCTGGGTCGGGCTGTTTGCCTCGATGGTCTGGGTGCAGGGGATGTGAAAGGCGCGCAGTACCGCCTTTGCCTCCACGCTGGAGAGCAGCTCCCTGCCCTCCGCCAGGGCCGCCTCCATGATCAGGCGTACCCCCTCGGTGTCCGGCTCGCGCTGGTCTGAAAGAGGCCCTGGTGTCTGCAGCAGGAGTTTCTGGTTCTGACAGTGACGGGAGAGGTAGGCAAACGCCTCGACGGCCCGTTCCGGCGTGATGAAGCTGGGCATGTGGCTGCCAGAGAGGGCCTCTCTCGCCTCGCGAATCCGTGTTTCACCCATCCAGCAGGCGAGGACCGGTTTTCCCTTGCGCTCTTTTGCCGCATCGATAACCGAGCGGGCGGCGGCCAGGGGATCACTCATCGGCAACGGGGTGAACAGGGTCAGGATACCGTCCACCCCGGAATCCTTGAGGCAGGCCTTGACGGCCTCTCCGTAGGCCTCCGGGGCGGCGTCGCCGGTAATGTCGATCGGGTTGTTGTGAGACCAGTTGGCCGGCAGGGTTCCATCCAGGGATTTGACCGTCTCCTCCCCCAGCTGGGCGATTTCCACCCGCAGGTCCTCGGCCCGGTCGGTGGCCAATACCCCGGGACCACCCCCGTTGGTAATGATGGCCAGCCGGTTGCCGTTCACCTTCTTGCCCGCGGAGAGGATCTCGGCAGCGGCGAACAGCTGGCCGAAGGTCATTGCCCTGACCACGCCGGCCCGCTCCAGGGCCGCGTCGAATACGTCATCGGAGCCGATCATCGCCCCGGTATGGGTACTGGCGGCCTGTGATCCCTTGGCGTGGCGCCCCACCTTGAGGACGATCACCGGTTTGGCCCGGGCCGCGGTTCGCAGGCCACTCATGAAGGCGCGGGAGTCGTGGATGCCCTCGATGTAGAGCAGAATGGCCGAGGTCCGATAATCCGAGGCCAGGTAGTCGAGCACGTCACCGAAATCGATATCGCTGGCATTGCCCAGGGAGACCACGGTGGAGAAACCGAGCTGGTGCGGCTTGGCCCAGTCCAGGATGGCGGTGCAGAGGGCTCCCGACTGGGAGACCAGGGCCAGCCCGCCGGCGGGTGCGGGGGTCTCCAGGAAGGTGGCATCGAGACCGACACTGGGGCGCATCAGGCCAAGGCAGTTGGGGCCGACCAGGCGCAGGTTAAAGTGCTGGGCGGTCTCCAGGATGGTCTGTTCCATTCGGGCGCCGGCCGGCCCGGTTTCGCGGAAGCCGCCGGTCAGGATAACAGCCGATCTCACCCCCTGTTCCCCGCACTCGCGAATGATTCCGGGCACGGTCTTGGCCGGAGAGGTGACGACCGCCAGGTCAACCGGCTGTTCGATATCGCCGATCCGCTTGAAGCAGGGATACCCCTGAACGCTCTTGTGGCTCGGGTTGATCGGGAAGAGCTCACCCTTGAAGCCGGCCTGGATCAGGTTCTGGAAAACCCTCGTACCGATGCTGTCCGGTTTTTCACTGGCACCGAACACGGCAATGCTTCTGGGGGAGAAGAGGGTGTCGAGGTGGTGTGGGCCCATGTTGCGTTTTGCCTGTTTCCCGGGAAAGGAATAGAGTAGATGTGTAGTGAGGATTTTACATTTTTTTCGAGGTATAAGCTGTGCCTATAGCCTACATTTCGCACCCTGAATGCCTGTTGCATGATGTCGGTCAAGACCATCCCGAACAGCCGGGGCGACTACGGGCGATCCAGGATCTGCTGATCAGTACCGGGATGGAGTTAGCGCTTCGCCAGTACGATGCCCCCCGGGCGACCCGGGCCCAGCTGGAGCTGGCCCACGATCCGGATTACGTCAGCATGTTGTTCAGCGATGCTCCGCACGAGGGGATCCTGGAACTGGATGGCGATACCTTCATGATGCCGAAGACCCTGGATGCCGCGCTGCGTGCCGCCGGGGCGGCGGTACAGGGGGTGGATCTGGTGATGCAGGGCGATGTCTCCGCTGCCTTCTGCGCGGTTCGTCCGCCAGGTCATCATGCGGAACGGAACCGGGCGATGGGTTTCTGCTACTTCAACAACGTGGCGATCGGTGCCGCACACGCCCTCGCCAATCACGGCCTGGAGCGGGTGGCGGTCGTCGATTTCGATGTGCATCACGGCAACGGTACCGAACATATCTTCGAGCAGGAGCCCCGGGTGCTGTTCTGCTCCAGCTTCCAACACCCCTTCTACCCCTTTACCGGGCATGAGACGGAGACCGATCATATCGTCAATATCACCCTTCCGGCGGGTACCGACGGGGAGGGGTTCCGGCGCGAGGTGGAGCGGCACTGGCTGCCGGCGTTGCACCACTTCCAGCCCCAGCTGGTAATGGTCTCCGCCGGCTTTGACGCCCATGTTGCGGACGAGATGAGCCACCTGCGGTTGCGCGAGGCGGATTACGACTGGGTCACCACCCAACTGAAAGAGATTGCCGACCGCTACTCCGGGGGGCGTATCGTCTCTACCCTGGAGGGCGGCTATGATCACGGTGCCCTGGCGCGCAGCGTTATGTCTCACCTTGACGCCCTGTTGGGGCATCGCTAATTCAGAGCAGGGCCAGGGAGAGCCAGGGCCAG
>JAPHTA010000355.1 GCA_026196475.1 Sedimenticola sp. | reverse complement strand
GTCGATGACATTAAATTCATCATCGGTGCGAATGCCGGCAAACTGGGCCGCCCGGTCACGACGCGGGTCCGCACCCCAGGTTTCGTAGTCGTGCCAGTAAAATGTCAGCGTCATGGCGTCCCCTATCCGGTATGCGTCCTCACGCGGAGTTCGTGAGCAAGGTATTTCTTCTCGCCCTTGCAGTATGCGTTACCACGCGGAGCGTGGTAACGGTTCCCCCTCTCCCCCGGGAGAGGGATGGGGTGAGGAATAATATCATTCCCACGCGGAGTGTGGGAACGAGGGTCTGTACTGCCCGGCTATCCTGAAGCAGTCAGCAACAGCTGGCAACCCTGCCCGAAGCCAGCGCACCAGATAAAAAAACACCCCGCCGGGGCGAGGTGCTTTTACTACAGGGCAATATCCTGTACAGGGCTAGATCTTTTCCCTGATGCGGGCGGCCTTGCCGGTACGACCGCGCAGGTAGTAAAGCTTTGCGCGACGCACGTTACCACGACGCTTGACCTCGATCCCTGCCACCGAGGGACTGTAGGTCTGGAACACACGCTCAACCCCCTCACCGTGGGAGAGTTTGCGCACGGTAAACGAAGAGTTGAGGCCACGGTTACGCTTGGCGATAACCACGCCCTCAAATGCCTGCAGACGTTCACGGCTGCCTTCCACAACCTTTACCTGAACAACCACGGTATCGCCGGCGCCAAAATCGGGAACCTCACGGTTCATCTGCTCGGCTTCTAGTTCCTGAATGATATTGCTCACGGTCGTATGCTCCTGTATTTCAGTCGGCGCGATTATTGTGCGCCTCGATAAACTCGTTTAATAACATCTCTTCTTCCCGGCTCAGCTCCCGCTTCTCAAGAAGATCGGGTCGTCTCAGCCAGGTCCGCCCCAGTGACTGCTGCAGTCGCCAGCGGCGGATCAATTCATGGTTGCCGCCCAGCAGAACCGACGGCACCGCCTCACCTTCGTAAAGCTCCGGGCGGGTATAGTGCGGACAGTCCAGCAACCCTTCGGAAAACGAGTCCTGCTCGGCCGAGTCGACATCGCCCAGCACCCCGGGCAACAGCCTGATAACCGCGTCCATTACCACCAGCGCAGGCAGTTCTCCCCCGCTCAGCACATAGTCACCGATTGACCACTCCTCATCCACGCAGCGGTCGATCAGTCGTTCATCAATCCCTTCGTAACGGCCGGCGACCAGGATCATCCCGCTGCGTCCGGCCATCTCCCTCGCCGCCGCCTGGTCAAAACGTCTCCCTTGCGGGGAAAGATAGACCACGCGGGAGCCCGGTGATACTGCCCTGGCCTGTTCAATCGCGGCCTGCAGGGGCTCGATTTTCATCACCATCCCCGGACCGCCACCGTAAGGTCTGTCGTCGACCGTGCGGTGGAGATCATGGGTATAGTTCCTGGGATTCCATATTCCCAGCGAGACCTGGCCACGCTCCACGGCTCGGCCGGTCACCCCTTCACCAATCATCGCCCGAAACATCTCGGGCAGGAGCGTCACCACGTCAAAGCGCATGGCGGCGCTCAAAAATCCGGATCCCAGTCGACCGTGATCACACCCTTTTCGAGATCAACCGACCTGATCACCTGGCCGACAAACGGCAGCAGGCGCTGCCGATCCCCCTTCACCACCATGACGTCGTTGGCGCCGGTCTCGAAGAGATAGTCAACCCGTCCCAGGCTGTCACCGTTCAGGGTGATCACATGCTGTCCTTCCAGGTCCGCCCAGTAGTACTCGTCGGGTGTTGTCTCGGGCAACTGGTCCCGTCGCACCGCGATCTCCGCACCGCCGAGTTCGGCTGCCTGGTCACGGTCGGTAACTCCTTCCAGTGAGGCCACCAGCCCCTTTCCCTGGGTCCGGCCCTGTAGCAGCCTGTACTCCCGCCACTGTCCGTCCCGGAACAGATACCAGCAGGGGTAGTTGAAAATATTCTCTTTCGGAGAGGTGTGGGAAAACACCTTTACCCAACCACGCACCCCATGGAGACCGGAAACGCTTCCCAGTACCGCCCAGTCCCCTTCTCCGCCTGTGACCGGAGCGCTCACGCAGACCCCCGGACCAGAAACTGCTTACCCGGCACTCGTTGCAGGGCCACAGCAGATTCAGGCGGCGGCAGCCTTGACCGCTTCCTTGACCAGCTGCGTAACGCGCTCCGACGGCTGGGCGCCCCGGGAGATCCAGTGATCGATCCGGGCCTGATCCAGACGCAGACGCTCCTCACCTCCGGTAGCGATGGGATTGAAAAAACCCAGCCGCTCGATGTACTTACCATCACGGGGCTTTCTGCTATCCGCTACAACGATGTGATAGAACGGGCGCCTTTTTGCGCCGGTCCGTGCAAGACGAATTGTTACCATGTCCGACCCTTGAAATTGAAAAAAACCTGCCACGCACCACCGGCCAACCAAACCGGCCGGAGTGAAACGGCGCATTTTACTCGATCCGCAGCAAAAGTGAAGTGTTTTATGGGGGCTATCGGAGATTAACAGGGTGCCGCAACAAGAGATGAATAAAAAATCATGATCTTCGGAAAAACGGACCTCAGGGTGGGCAATAGTCTGCGCCGCCGGTTTCCCGGTGCCTTCCGCGCGGCAACATACCCTAACCGGCACTCCGTATTGTTCAAAGAGTGATACGGGCAGGGAGGTACTGCCCACAGACATGGACCGGCATCCAGCTACCGGCCCAGGGAGGCGAAGGCACCTAAAAAGGAAACCCGCCACCGGGGGGCATACCGCCTCCCGGACCCATTTTCGACTTCAGGCCGCGCATCATCTTGGCCATACCGCCACCCTTCATTTTTTTCATCATCTTCTGCATCTGACTGAACTGTTTCAGCATCTTGTTCACTTCCTGAACCTGAGTACCCGATCCGTTGGCTATGCGGCGCTTCCTGGACCCCTTGATCAGGTTTGGAAAGCGACGCTCCTGGGGTGTCATGGAGTTGATGATGGCGATGGTTCGCACCAGCTCCCGGTCGTTGACCTGGTTCTTGACATGATCAGGAATATTCCCCATTCCAGGCATCTTGTCCATCAGCGAATTGAGGCCACCCATCTTCGACATCTGCTCCATCTGGTCGCGAAAGTCTTCCAGGTCGAAGCCCTTGCCCTTCTGAAGCTTTTTGGCCAGCTTTTCGGCCTTGTCCTGGTCTACCTTGCCCTGCACTTCCTCGACCAGGGAGAGGACATCGCCCATGCCCAGAATACGCGAGGCCATCCGCTCCGGATGAAAAGGCTCCAGGGCCGTGGTCTTCTCACCCACGCCCAGGAACTTGATCGGCTTGCCGGTGATCTGGCGGATCGAGAGGGCGGCACCGCCCCGGGCATCACCGTCGGTCTTGGTCAGGATAACACCGGTCAACGGCAGGGCATCATCGAACGCCTTGGCGGTGTTGGCCGCATCCTGACCGGTCATGCTGTCGACCACGAACAGGGTCTCGACCGGGGAGATACCGGCGTGCAGTTGCCGGATTTCGTCCATCAACGCTTCGTCCACATGCAGACGACCGGCGGTATCGACAAGCAACACATCGATAAACTGCCTGCGCGCCTGGTCCAGCGCCGCCTGGGCAATCGCCAACGGCTTCTGCAAGGTGGTGCTGGGGAAGAACTCGGCCTCCACCTCTCCGGCCAGGGTCTTCAGCTGATCGATGGCGGCCGGACGGTAGATGTCACAACTCACCACCATGACCGATTTTTTCTGCTTCTCCTTCAGCCAGCGGGCCAGTTTCGCCACGCTGGTGGTCTTACCGGAACCCTGCAGACCCGCCATCAGGATCACCGCCGGCGGTTGCGCTGCCAGGTTGAGGGCGGCATTGGACTCCCCCATTACCCGCACCAGCTCGTCATTGACGATCTTTATCAGCACCTGGCCCGGGGTGAGGCTCTTCATCACCTCCTCGCCCAG
>JAPHTA010000175.1 GCA_026196475.1 Sedimenticola sp. | reverse complement strand
TCGTCGAACCCCTCCGGCAGCACGATGTGCTTGCGCCGGGACTTGGCGCGCTGGATCAGCTCGTACTCGAACATCAGCGGCGTCTTGCGCCGGCTGCGGCTGACCGTGATGCGTCCCTTCAGCTCCTCCGTATCGATATACTTCTCGGTGATGCCCAGAGCGGCGGCGATCTTGCGATCGTCAGCGGGCAGGATGCTGCCCTCCACCTCGTTCACCCTGAGCGCGGTGCTGAAAGTGTCCCAGGGGGCACTCAGGATGGCGACCCGGGATCGGGTCAGCCCCTCCAGCAGGCGCGTGACCTGGGGCGCCGGTGCAAGTCCGCCGGTCAGCAGCAGGCCGGCGATCTTCGGGTAGTTGCTGGAGGCGTCGGCAGCCAGGCTGGTGAGAATGATGTCGGAGCGGTCGCCGGGGGTGATGATCAGGCTGTCCTCAAGCACGTTGTCGAGGAAGTTGGGCACCTCCATGGCGGCGATCTTGTAGTGGCTCACCTCGTGGTTGAGGGACTCCTGGTCGCCGCTCAGGCAGGCGATATCCAGCGAGCGGGCGATCTCGCCTACGGTCGGCTTCTCCAGGGTGTGCTGCTCCGGCAACACGTAGAACGGCAGCGTCGGGATCGCGGAGATGGTCAGCTCGGCAATCACCTGCTCTATGCTCTCCGGGTCGACCCGGTTGACAATGGCAGCCAGCAGTTCACAGCCCCGGTTGTTGAGGGACTCCTCCAGTACCCTTACTGCGTCCACGGTCTCGTGGGCGCTACGGCCGTAGCCCTTGATCACCGGCATCAGCAGGCAGCCCAGGTTGTTGGCCAGGTCGGCGTTGAAGTCCAGCTCCAGGGCCGAGGTGACGCCGGAAAAATCGGTGCCGGCGCAGACCACCATGTCCACCTGCTGCTCCAGCAGCTTGTAGCGGGCCATGATCTGTTTCAGCAGCTCGTCGTAGCGCCCCTCCGCCAGCAGGTTGCGGGCGGTCTCGTCGGTGCAGCCGTAGAGGGTGCTGGTCGGCAGATCGATGCCGTAGCGCTGGGTGATGAGATGGGTCAGGTCATCGCTGCCGCCGTTCTCCGGGATGATCGGGCGGAAGAAGCCGACCCGCCGGGTGAGGGCGGTGAGCATCTCCATCATGCCCAGCACCACGACCGATTTTCCGCTGCCGGGTTCGGCCCCGGCGATATAGATGCTTCTTAGCATGGTGGCCTGTCTGGTAGTCCGTTCGGGCGCCGATTGTGCGGCGCAGCATGGTGCTAGGATAAGCAGTTTTGTATCCGAATGCCATCCCTTCCGGGTTACCGCTGGATTAAGCATCCGTGGGGGCACCGACAACGTGCCCAACCTGCCTGGTCCGGGGGGAATCAGTATCCGCTACGGGCAGTGATGCCAGGGTGGGAACGAGAGCAAACACGGAATGTTGGGGTTCGCAAGCTCACCCCAACCGCCTGTCATTCTGGACAATCGCGGCGGGGGCGCCGTTCCTACCATTGAATCGACCTGTAGGAGGCCCGCCCACGGGCCGATGTTTTTTGAACCCGGAGGTCGGATACCCCGGCCGCGTATCGACTTGTGCTTTAATATCAGCAGGATAGTCAACAGGATCAACAAGGGGTTCCGATGCAACCGATAGAGACAATCGCCGAGCGGCTGGCGCTGACCCGGGATCAGCTGATGGTCTACGGCGAGCACATGGCCAAGTTGCGGCTGGATGCCATCAGGGATGACCGCTCCCGACCCCGGGGCCGGATCATCCTGGTCTCGGCCATCAACCCGACCCGGGCCGGGGAGGGCAAGACCACGGTCTCCATCGGCCTGGCCCAGGGCATGCAGCGGCTGGGGGAGCGGGTGGCGCTGGCCCTGCGCGAACCGTCCCTGGGACCGATCTTCGGCATCAAGGGGGGCGGTGCCGGCGGTGGCGCCTGCCAGCTTGAGCCTTCGACCCGGATCAACATGCACTTCACCGGCGACATGCACGCCATCGGGGCCGCCCACAACCTGCTGGCGGCACTGGTGGACAACGCGGTGCACTTTCACAGCGAGCTGGATCTGGAGCACCGCCAGGTGTTCTGGCGCCGGGTACTGGATGTCAACGACCGGGCCCTGCGCCAGGCGGTGATCGGTCTCGGCGGTCGCCTCAACGGGGTGCCCCGGGAGACCGGCTTCGATATCACCGCCGCCTCGGAGGTGATGGGAATTCTCTGCCTGGCGGAGGATCTTCCGGATCTGAAGCGACGCCTGGGCAATATCCTGGTCGGGTTCGACCGCCAAGGCGCACCGGTGACCGCCGACCGCCTGCAGGCGACCGGGGCCATGACGGCGCTGCTGCAGGATGCGATCCTGCCCAACCTGGTGCAGTCCAGCGAGGGGGTGCCGGCGCTGGTGCATGGCGGGCCCTTCGGCAACATCGCCCACGGCTGCAACAGCGTGATCGCCACCCGCGCGGCAGCGGCCCGGGCCGACTACGTGATCACCGAGGCCGGGTTCGGATTCGACCTGGGGGCTGAGAAGTTTTTTGATCTGAAGTGCCGCAGCTCCGGTCTCTGGCCCAGTGCGGTGGTGCTGGTGGCCACGGTCCGGGCGTTGCGCATCCATGGTGGCGGCAACCCGGAGCAGGGGGGCTCGGTTGAGGAGATCCGGGCCGGGCTGGAGCATCTCTACCATCACGTGGAGAGCGTTCAGGCGTTCGGTTTCGAGCCGGTGATCGCGATCAACCGATTTGCCGATGACAGCGAGGCGGACCTGGCGGCCATTGAGTCCGGTTGCCGGGAGCATGGGCTCAGCGTGGCACGCTTCGACGGTTTCAGCCAGGGTGGTGCGGGGAGCGAGACGCTGGCCGAAGTGGTGATCGAGGCCGCCGCCCGTCCGCAACCGCCGGTACGCTACCTCTACCAGCTGGAGGAGCCGCCGGAGCAGAAGATACTGGCCGTGGCCAGCACCATCTACGGTGCCAGCGAGGTGGTGTTCAGCCGCGGCGCGCTGAAGGACCTGCAGCGGATCCGGGACCTGGGCTACGAGAAGCTGCCGATCTGCATCGCCAAGACCCACCTCTCCCTCAGCAGCGACCCGGCCCGGGTCGGCCATCCGGACGGCTTCGAGCTGCCGGTGGAGTCAGTGCGCATCTCCGCCGGTGCCGGCTACCTGCTGGCCCTGACCGGCGATATCGTCACCATGCCGGGCCTGCCGGCGAGGCCGGCGGCACAGCGGATCGATCTTTCCGACGAGGGCGAGGTGCTGGGGGTGTGAAAAAAGTTAGCCGCGAATGAACGCGAATAACCGCAAATATGAAATCAATTAACTTGTCTGCAGGAAGGGACCGGATTCCATCGGCCCGGGGGCGGGCCTCCTACAGCCCTATCGACCGTAGGGGCGTCGCCCTCGCAGCGATGAATTTGCCACAGCCCGGCAATCGGCTCTCGTTCCCACGCTCCGCGTGGGAATGCATACCCACCCTGGCATTGCTGCCCACGGCGGTTCCTGACTTTCCCCAGTGCGTTGGGATGAATGAAATGAACCCCAACAAATGGCGGTCGCGTTCAACGCCCGATGTTGGGGTTCGCAAACTCACACAACCTACAGGTTAACGTCCTCCTGAAAAAGCGACGAAGTGCGCGGAAATTTACAGCATTCGCGTTCATTTGCGTCCATTCGCGGCTTAATTAAATTCGATTCAAACGGCAGTGCGT
>JAPHTA010000033.1 GCA_026196475.1 Sedimenticola sp. | reverse complement strand
TGGCTTGCGGCATTCACGATTATCTACGGTTCCCTGCGCGCCCTGTTCCAGGATGACCTGAAACGCAGGTTGGCGTTTTCCACCGTTAGCCAGGTGTCCTATATTGCGCTGGGGGTCGCCATCGCGGGTCCCGTTGCTACCATCGGCGGCATCGTGCACCTGGTGCATCAGGGATTGATGAAGATCACGCTGTTCTTCTGTGCCGGCAACCTGGCGGAAACCCTCGGTGTACACAAGATCAGCGAGATGAACGGTGCCGGCCGGCGCATGCCCTGGACCATGGGGGCATTCACCATCGGCGCCTTCGGTATGATCGGCGCGCCGCCGGTCGCCGGGTTTATCAGCAAGTGGTATCTCGGCCTGGGCGCACTGGAGACAGGCCAGGGGTGGATTATCCTGGTGCTGGCCGGCAGCAGCCTGCTCAACGCCGCCTATTTTCTGCCCATTCTGTATCGCGCCTGGTTTCTTGAGCCGCCCGCTGAATGGCCACACGAGCGCGACTTCGGGAACGGGGAGACCGCCTGGGCGTTGCTCCTTCCGCCCCTGGTAACGGCGCTTCTGGCGTTGGCTGCGGGCCTGCTGGCATCACTGCCATTCAGTCCCCTGCAATGGGCACGTCTGGTAGCGCAGCGGGAGTTTTACGGGCTATGAGTTTGACCCTGTCAGACGTTATCCTGATTCTGGCAGTCGCCTGGCCCCTGCTGGTGGCCACGCTGCTAGTGCTTCCGGGTATGCGACCGGTGGGACGGGTATTGACCCCCTGGACGGCGTTACCGGCCCTGGTTCTGTCGACCTTGCCTGCGGACACGTTAAGGCTTCCCGCTGTCATGCTTGGGGCCGGCCTGGAGCTGGATGGTACCGGTCGAGTATTTCTGATTCTCATCGCCAGCCTTTGGCTGGCAAGCGGCATCCTGTTGCGGGACAGGCTACGTGCGGCCAGTTCCAACCTGTTTGCCACAATGCTATTGCTTGCAATGTTGGGCAGTTTCAGCCTGGTCCTCTCCGATAACGCGTTGCTCTTTTTTGCCGCGTCCACTGTGGCCGGGTATAGCCTGTACGGCGCACTGGTCCATGACACTGACTCGCAAACACGGACGGCGGGAAAGGTACTGGTCGTTCTACTGGTTCTCAGTGACCTGCTGGTATTCGAAGTGCTGTTGCTGCTGGGTCAGGCTGCCGGTACAACCGATTTTGTGTCGTTGAGACAGGTTTTTGTCGACCTTGAAAACGCGAACCTGGTACTTGGACTGCTGATAATCGGTTTTGGGGTCAAGCTCGGTATACTTGGGGTGCATTTCTGGGTGCCGCCTGTTTTTTCCCGAGCAGAGCCTGGCCTGCTCCCGGCCTTGGTGGCCTTCATGTTCGGCGCCGGTCTGCTGGGTGGCCTGAGGTTGATTCCGCTTGGTCAGATCGAAGCGACAGGAGCCGCCTCGAGTCTGCAGTGGCTGGCCTGGGTGACCCTGGCCTATGCCGGATTTGCCGGGATGGGGCAGGTCCTTCGCCGGTCTGTTCTCGGCTATGCAACGATTGTTCTGGGCAGTCTATGGCTGGTCGTGCTGAGTGCCTGCCTGCAGCAGCCAGCGTTGTGGAAAGCCCTTGCTTATCCTTCGGCAGCGGCACTGGTTCAGTCCGGAGCCGCCCTGACGGCTATTCTGTTGATCCACAAGGCCAATAACCCTGTGTCTTCCCGCCTGCGATCGATGTTGACCGGCCTGGCGGTACTGCTGCTGGCGATGTCGCCTCTCGGCCTGGTTTCTGTGGTGTCCGGGCAGTTGCCGATAGTATCGATCCTGTCGACCATGGCGGTTATCGCGCTGCTGGCGGGCAGAACGTTTTTTCTCGAGGATACCAACCCGTTGGCCGGGTCGGTGGATCGCAATGGGCGATCGGCTGAGGGGGCGGCTTCATACCCGATCAAGACCCCGCCCATTCCGGTATGGGTGATTGCCGCACTGATCACGGTTGCAATGCTCGTAGCAGGTTACCAATTTTTACACGTTGCACCAGGGGAGGTCGTCACCGGATTCTTGATCGTTCTGACCGCCTTGTTGATGGTGGTGCTGAACGCAAGATGGCGCATACTTCGACTGCCGGCCTTCGCTCCAGGCGATGTTCTGGTATACAGCATCAATGGCCTGGTGCTGGTCAGGAATGGTGCAGGACGACTGCTTGCCGATTGCCTGGAACGCTGGTCCGATATCGTGCAGGCACTGGACCGGCATATACGCCCCCTGGCGACGATAAGCGACATCGCCGGATTGGTGGAATCGGTACTCCTTCGTTGGAGTGTGGCGTTATCGCTGTTGCTGCTGCTTGGCCTGTTGGTCGCATGGTTGGCATTGACGTAATTCGTCCCGGAAAATCGTTGTTCTGGAAGATGGCGTCAACAAAGAAATGGCCGCTGACGTTGCGCTACTGTCCAACAAGGGTAAGACCTTCCCAGGTCTCGGAGTTTCAGATGCGAGATGGAGCACACTAACCGGGTATTGCGCCGAATTCGGAATGTCACGTGTGGGACCTGGATGAGTTGGTATGAAGAGTAGCAGGCCCGTCTGGCCTCTGTCTCGAAGCTGCTTCATAATGCACTGCCTGCAAAACTATTGAGGGTCGTATTTTTTGTGGTATCGACGCAGGCGCCCTCCGGAAAACCAGCGCCGATGCCAGATTTCCTTGGCTTATTTACAATCTACTCGCAGTGAGCGGAAGTGGAGGGGGCGAAGAAGTGTGTCTTGATGAGAGCTACATGCGACACGCCATTGAACTCGCGGGCCGTGCGGAAGCTGAAGACGAGGTGCCGGTCGGGGCGCTGCTGGTCCTGAATGAAGAAATCATCGGCGAGGGTTGGAACCGGCCGATCGGCAGTCACGATCCCACGGCGCACGCCGAGATCATGGCGCTTCGCGCCGCCGGGGTAAACCAGCGCAACTACCGGCTCCCGGGGAGTACGCTCTACGTAACATTGGAGCCTTGTCCGATGTGTGCCGGCGCTATCGTCCATGCCCGGGTCGGGCGGGTCGTTTATGCCGCCACCGATCCAAAGGGCGGCGCCGCCGGCAGCGTGTTCGACTTGCTGCCCTCGGATCACCGCTTCAATCACGCTGTCGCGGTGCAGGGCGGTGTGCTGGAGCAGGAGGCATCGGAACTGTTGCGGGCCTTCTTCCGTTCCCGTCGCCGCTAGCTGATCCCTACAGAAAACGCGGCAGGCTGTTCACTACCGCCGTACGCTTCCGATCCTTTTTCTCGCGCTTGTTGTGCCATACCAGCAGGTCGTAGTAGTTGCGGATATTGTCCACGTAGTGGACCGGTTCGCCGCCCCGGGCAAAGCCGTGCTTGACCGTCTTGTAGTATTTCTTTTTGCTGAGTAGTGGCAGGTGTTGTTTCACATCGGTCCACTTGTCCGGATCCCCGCCGCCGCGCTGGGTCAGTATCCTGGCGTCTTCAAGATGACCGAAACCCACGTTGTAGCCGGCCAGGGCCAGCCAGGTCCGGTCCGGCTCCGGGATCCGGTCCGGAATCTTCTGCTCCACGCGGACCAGGTAGCGGGCGCCCCCCATGATGCTCTGCTCGGTATCGGTCCGGTCATCCACGCCCATCTGTTTTGCGGTGGCGGAGGTCAGCATCATGATGCCCCTGACCCCGGTTGGAGAGACCGCCTCCGGATTCCAGTGTGACTCCTGGTAGCCGATCGCCGCCAGCAGTTTCCAGTCCACCCCGGTCTCCCCGGCGGCCTGCTTGAAGAGGGGGATCAGGGGTGGCAGGCGCTGTGCCATGTGGCGCACGAAGGTCCGCTTGTCGACAAAGCCGAGCTTCTCCACGTAGCCGTAATAGCGTTCCACCATCTGTTCCAGGGAGCCATCCTTTTCGATCCGCCTGAAATAGTCGACAGCCGCCCGGTAGAGGCTGCTGTCCTCGGCATGGGGGAAGGCCCAGGCCAGCTTGCGCTCTTTGCCAAGATCGAAAGCCACCTTCAACTCCGGGTGGAAGCGGCGACTCAGCGCCACCTCGTTTGAGTCGGCAATGGTGTAGTCGATAAGGCCCTCCTTGACCAGGGTCAGCAACTCGGCACTCTCTACCGACTGCTGCGCGGTCCACTGCAGGTCTGAATAGGTCTTTTTGAGATTCCTGAGCTGTTCCTCGTGACTGCTCCCGGCGACCACCTCCAGCACGCCGTCGATGGTCTCATCGATTTTTTTCGGCCGTCGCTTGCCCCCCTTGTAGACGAGCTGGGAAGTGACGGTCTGGTAAGATGGGGTGAAGCGGACGCTCAGCTCCCGGGATTTCGTAACGCCGAGGGCGGCGGCGGCGAAGTGGGCCTCACCCCGCTTGATTGCCGGTATGATCTGGTCAAAACTTTCGGGAATTACGTATTTCACCTCGACCCCGAGCTCTTCCGCGAACTGTTCCACCAACTCGTATTCCAGGCCGCGGATCTCTTCCCCCTCGTGGAAATAGGTGGTCGGGCTGTTGCGGGTGATCACCACCAGCTCCCCGGCCTCCTTGATCTGCTCAAGCAGGGGCTGGGGGATGCTGCAACTGGACAGCAGCAGGCTCAGGAACAGGAGCAGGGTAGTGCGCATATAATGTAAGCCCCTAAAAATCATGAGTAATCCGTTCGTTCCGGGTAGATTCGACCCCCTATTCTAGAGGAGGTTTCCTGTTTGTGCTAAGTGGTACCCAGGTCATGCCACCTTTGCACTTTGTCGGTTGTCAATAACCTTCCGTGCAGGGATAATGCCGGTCCGGCTTGAACAGCGCCCAAAAGAGGGCAACACCGCCTACAGGTGGCACTGAAAGTCATGTAAGAATCAGGAGAGGTGCCGGAGCTGGCCGAAAAAATCGTCGGGAACGATTTTTAACGCCCGCAGGGCGGCCCGAAGGGCGGAGGGCAGGATGCCCGGAGTAGCGGGCTTGACTCGACGACTGGCGACGAAGTCGCCAGACGCATGCCGCGAAGCGGCACCCGAAGGGCCAGGCGCGCAAGCGCCGCAGTCAATCAAGTGACCAACGCCGTTAGGCGGCGTTAAACAAAGAGTACAGCATCAGGAGAGGTGCCGGAGCTGGCCGAACGGGCTTGACTCGAAATCAAGTGACCCCTTGCGGGGTCCGTGGGTTCGAATCCCACCCTCTCCGCCATTTTTTTCTAAAGTATTGAATGGCTTATAAGTATATGTCTTTTCAGTACCTATACATATCTGACTGATACACCACGGAGGTACACCGAGATGTCAGATATGAGTCAACAAACCCACCTGTTTAAACGAAATAGTTCTTATTACTTCCGGGCTAAGATACCCAGAGATCTACAACCATATCTGGGTAAACAGGAAGAAAAATTCTCGCTTAAAACCAAAGATTATCGTGAGGCTAAGAAATTAGTTCGTCAAGCATCGACAGATTTCGACCGGCGTTGTCAGCAGCTGCGTGGTGAGCTGTGCTACCGGCTACAGGAAAAGATGCCGCGAGTAATTGATGATGACCTGATCCAAGAGATCTGTGCATTGTGGCGCCACCATACCTTGGCAGGTGACGAATACAGCCGACAAGAAGGGCTGTTAGCTGATGAGCTTGACGAGCGGGCCGGAGAGCGAAGGTCAACCCGGGAGCAGCTCCGGGAAATGCTTAGAAAAGGTCAACTCGAAGCAATCGAACCGGCCTTGCAGGTCTTTTTAGATCTGCTGGGTGTGGAACCTCGGGGTGACCAAAATCGCTACCGCACGCTACTTTACCGTTTCCTGCAAACTGTCACGGAGGTCCATGACCAGCAGTTAGCACGTGATGCGGGTGAGGTGATTTGGTCTCCTGAGCCCCCTGTAATTAGGCATTCCTCCGCAACATCACTGCCAGTGGCTCATGGGCCTGGTTTGGATGAGCTGTTTGAGGACTGGAAGCGTTTTAATCCTCGCCGTCCCGAGCGCACGGTCGATGATGTGTGCCTGGTGCTCGAGAGTTTCCAGCAACTTGTTGGTAAAAAGGGTGCTGCGGCCATGGATCGACAGGACATCATCCGCTATCGTGATCACCTCATTAGCCAGGGGTTGCGCCCCAAGACGGTAGGAAAAAAAATCACCTTCCTCTGTACCCTGTTCAATGTTGGCATCAATAGCGGCAAACTGACGGTCAATCCCGCACAGCGCATCCCCATTCCGAAGAGCGACAGTCGGAGTTGGTTGCCCTTCGATCTAGATGATCTCAAGCGCATATTCAGCTCCCCCCTCTATACGGATGGAGATCAGTTAGGGCGAGGGGTGAGAGAAGCAAGCGCTTGGCTTCCGTTGCTGTCTCTTTATCAAGGATGCCGTGTAGAAGAACTCGCGCAACTTCTGGTGGCGGATGTGCAGAAAATTGACGGTATTCATTGCCTGATAATTGACGACAACCTGGGTGAGAATGGCAAAGAGAAACGGCTCAAGAACACCAACTCTCGGCGACGCCTACCGCTACATCCGGTCCTGATTGAAGCAGGTTTTGTGCGGTATGTCGAACGATTGTGTGAGCGGAAAGCGGTGCAGGTATTCCCTGACCTGAAACCCGATCGCTACGGCAAACTTTCAGCCGCCTTCTCCAAGGCATTCATGAAGTATTTGAGAAAGGAGATCGGGATCACTGACCGACTCAAAGTGTTCCATTCCTTCCGCCACAATTTCCGCGATGCCTGCCGCGAAGCAGGCCTTGATGAAGAGATTTCGGATGCCCTGATGGGTCATAGCGGCACTCAGAAAATGGGTCGTCGTTATGGTAATAGTTTTTCGGTCAGGTGTTTGGATAAGGCTATTTACAAAATCGACTATCCAGGTCTGAAAATCCCGATACTTATTCCTGAGGAAAAGTAGATTAAGGAGTGCCCCTCGAAATGTGGGGTATTTGGTGGGCAGTTCGAGCTCGCGATCTGTCGGTTGAAGTGGAAGTCAGTATGGCAGTCGTTTTCTTAACCATATGTATTACGTAATACGTTTTACAAAATACGTATCGGGAAGTATTGTTGGACATCTGATACCAAAAAAAGCCGCCCTTGATACGGGCGGGTCAAATCAGTGTCACTTCTTCCTTGCTCTAGGATTCATCTTCGCGCCGCTTGATAGGCTCAAGTTTTCGAGATCATTTGGAATGATTCGATTTATTAGTCCTTCCAGCGCAGCGGTCTGATTATCAATTCGGAGTAATAAGGCTTCGTTTAACTTGACTAGTTCGTTGTTCTCTGCCTTTGTGGCAACCAGGGTCTGTTCGGCCTCCCTTAGCTGCTCCGATAACTTGTTTTTTAATAATTGTATTTTTGCTAGTTCCTCGGTTTGCTCGTCGTAAATGGTTGACATTTCTTCGAGCTCATTTCCCAATGCCTCGCTCTGAGCCATCGCTGCGCCACGGATCGCATCTATATCACGTCGAGCGATCTGCTGAGCGTGTTCCCATAGCGTTGACACACTGGCGGAAATTGCTGCCGCGAGGTCGTTAGGTAGTTCACTGGCAGCACGGTTTTCATTCGAACGTCTTGAACGAAGAGTTTCTAGATGCATGCGTATGGTGCTCATTGATCCCGTATCACCAAGTGCGCGACGCACAGCTAGTAGCGTCACACGTTCGTTACGAGCCTCAATTTCGGTTACTGCTGTCTGGACATCATCCAGCGTAATACCTTGTCTGGCCATATATCCTCCAATTTAGGTTTCAGGCGCCCCACCAAGTGATGGAGTATTTTATATAGGTAATTCGAAGGGAAATCCCCGGGTACAAGAAAATTTGGATATTTTGGCATCCATCCGAGATAGCAATTACCGCTTGCGGTTTGATTTGGCGTGGGGAACCGCCTCCCGCAGTGCTGAATCCAGCGAAAAGGACTCGGATTCTGGCGAGGGTGCAAATTACTTAGGATAATGAGCTAAGACTAAAGTCACTTTAACTCCCTTGAGAAGCTCCACGAGGCCATCGACGCATTGAATATCTCGGCTTGGGTGTTCCTGTGTATGTGAATTGGGAGGCATGAAAAGAGGGCGCCACCACCATAGGGTGGGGGCGCTGTGGGTTGGCCAAACCCGAATCAGAAGGCCGGCTATTTAATGTTTTTCTCCTTTATCCTCGCTACGGGTGAACACATTGTTGAGTAGCCAGGTACCACCCCAGCATACGATTTCTACTGCGGCTCCAACCGTTCAGTTTCATCGCGGCTCGTACACCATCTGGGCTACCACGCCCAGTCACTTTTTTGCATACGCATGATGCTTTCGACACTGGGGAACCACCCCCAGTTGGCTTACGCCTCCCTCCAGGCTTCGACTGAATCGCCACGAAGGTTTATGGTCTACTCACATCGCTCCCAGCCCTAGAGCTCCCATGGAACCACCCATGGTTCACTACTCCTTAGGCCTTCCCGCGTTAGCACACAGACGTCAATTGGCTAGCCAGCGCCTCATGTTCAGGACAGAGTGTTTTCCACTTCGCCGTTTGGTTTTCAGGGGGCCGAGATTCCAAAGCACCTCCCTTACTGTTTTGAACACTTCTAGCTTCAGTCATTCACCCACTGGAGGGGTGAACACTGGCATTACCTCATTTACCTGACAGCATCCTCATCGGATGCTTTTACTGGCTTGAGCTATGCATCGACCCACCTAGGTTGCCCCAGATGGTGCCAGTCGCTCCAGATTTCTCTTCGCGACCTCATGACGGTTTCCCGCCATGCGTGAAGCCCACCAGTCGGGATCGAGTTCTACCCTTTCGAGCACCCCTCGATGGGGATTTTCACCCCTTCGTCTGCGGCAGGGTTCCGTTGGTTTCAGTGCGGCAGCACATTCCCCATTGGCCCGTTTCCGCGTCGCCCAATCTCACCCATGTGGGTATGGATTGGGTCGAACAGGGCATTACAGCCCTGAGCGCCCGTTGCAACCGTACGAGCCCCATTACGGGCATACGGCTACGGCGCATGCTCAGCCAGGATTGGTGATCCCGGCCTGGTCAGGTGGTTAGCCTGACCTTGGCCTTGCGGCCAAGTGACAGAGGTGTTGGGAGCTGGTGAGCCTCCCACAATGGTGGTGAGCCAGGCTCCCGGTTGTATTCGTTGTGCGACGTATACACACCGATGTCCTATCTCATATAGCGAATCCGGGGGGTGTTTCGCCCCCCGGATATGGAATCTCTTGTAGTTTGTTGTGAATCTGCTGCAAGCAGATTCACAACAAGTTATTAAATCAAAGACTTAGTGTCATCGTGCCTTGTGGGGAAGAGATTCAGCTCAGATGTCGCCCGGAATCTCTATATGGGTATATCCCCATTAAGGAGTAACCGACATGTACGACCCACTTGTTCACTTACATAAGACTGTGCTGATGCAACGCTTGCTCGATGCTGTAAGTCGAGGCTATCACTGGCATACTTCTGGAACCGTTCCTCTGTGTAAAGCACAGAACTTGGCGAAAAAGTTCGCTGACCGTTATGACGTGCACAAAAGTGCTAATCAGCGGGCTTACGACAAGCGCAAGCGTAAGGCTAGTGCACGGCTTTTCATGCTGAACGTGCCAAATAGCAGCGACCTCTATTGGTGGTTGCTCGCTACTGGAGGTAATGGGGCTATACATGATAACGAAAAGCTGCGATGCGCCCTGGATTCAAGAAGTCGTATAAGAACAGAGAACGACTACGAACTTGTACGGCGCACCCGTTTGAGCACAAAAGGCGGTGGCACGGTTTGGAGCTGGCGCATGACCAGTGAGTGTTACTACCAGTGGCGAGAACGGTGTATCTCCTCGTGCCGCAGACGTGAGTCTTTTGTGATTACTCAGACGATCGGGTCGCTTTACCGTACACCAGGGTTCTCCGGGACCCGCGAGCAGGTAGGTAAGCTGATTGCCCTGGTGCGTGCCGAGTGGCGTCGCAGGCACGGTAATCTAGATGCTCTCGAGCTACCTCCAGCCTTGCCTTATGTGGAACGCCTTGCGAATACCGCTGTTTTACTCAGCATGCTCCGGAAATAGATATAGTCCCCGGGTTGTTTCATGAATAGAAGCTGAACTAAAACCCTTGGCCTGGATGTGATATTGCATTACATTACAGTACATTTGCAGTGAGACTCTGAGGGGAGCCATGGCCACCACCAAGACCGCTACGCTGACCTTTCGTATTGATCCCGGTGTGAAGGAGGCGCTACGCACCGCCGCGCAGCGACAGCACCGTTCCATCGCCAACATGGTGGAGGTGCTGATACGGGACTATTGCGGCAGGAAGGGCATCGAAATTCATGAACCAGAAACTGGTGAGAGTAATAGCGGAATCAAGAACAAATGAGCCCGGTTAAGGAAGAAAAAGAGTATCCCTGGAGGAACCCATGCTTGGCCTAACCCTACGTGACGAGTTCAAGGGTCGCCGTCTGAAAGGCACGGCAATCGAGCTGACGAATAAGAACAATACGGGCGCCACGCAGGTTTCCGCTGCGGATTTTCTGCGCATAACCTATCCGACCCACGATGTACTCAAAACCATCGAGGCGGCTGGCCCGACTCAGGGTAGACCCGTCACCCTGAAGGGTGAGAGAGGTCAGGGTAAGTCGCATTTGATGGCTGTCCTATACCACGCCTTCAATGATCATGACGCGACACAGCAATGGTTGAACAATTGGTCGCACACTTTGGCGGATGAAAAAATCGGCCAGATCCCCTTACGCGGCGGGATGCACGTCATCAGTGAGAGCCTTCACAGGCAGCGTTACAAGCATCTCTGGGATCTGCTGTTCGACAATCACCCGTATGGGGGCTACTGCCGGGGTAAATGGGAGGGGCTCGGTGATAAGAAAACAGATGTGCCGAGCGATGAGATCCTTTTGGAACTGTTCAAGCACACCCCGACGGCGCTGATTCTCGACGAGTTCCAAACTTGGTACGACGGGCTGACCAACACCAAGCAATACCCGTGGAGAACATGGGCGTTCAATTTCATTCAAATTCTCTCCGAGATCGCCAAGGAGTATCCCGAATATCTGGTCTTGGTCGTCTCCGTTCGTAACGGCAATTCCGATGCCTTCCAACAGATCCAGCGCGTCAATCCTGTCATCGTCGACTTCAAGGGGCCGTCCGCCAAGAACGATCGCTTGCGGTTGCTGCTTCATCGCCTTTTCGAAAACCGGCTTCAGGTAGACGGGCCGGCGATCGAAGGCCTCGTTGGGGCTCACATCAGCGAGTATTTCCGGCTAAAGAATATTGCCCCGGCGGAGCAAACAAGAATCCACGATGAGTTCATCGAGGCATGGCCCTATGCGCCCCATCTGATGGACCTGCTCGAAGACCAAGTGCTGATCGCGACCAGCGCTCAGGGCACCCGTGATCTGATCCGCATTCTGGCAGACCTGTTCAAGCGCAGCGGTGAGAGCAAAGCGATACTAACCGCGGCGGATTTCCGTCTAGACGACGAGGATAGTGGCATCATGGCGCTGCTGGATTCGGTCGCCAATCAGCACCATACCAAGCTGCGGGAAAAGGCGCTGCGTAACTTGGAGGCGGTCACCGATGCCATTTCTGGCAGTGGGCAGAATCTGCCGCATCTGGAAGAGGTCATCGGCGCCCTTTGGCTGCGCTCCTTGGCGGAGGTCAATCAGGCAGGTGCCGATCAGGCGACACTCCATGTCGATGTTACCCGAGACCAGCCCGTCGACGACAACGCCTTCCAGGTCGAGTTGACCACTATCGTAGAGAACAGCTTCAACATCCATGAGGACGGCAATCGGTTCATTTTCCGGGAGGAGGAGAATCCTCAGGCCAAACTCATAGCCAGTGCCCGAAATGACAAGCTGTTTCAGAGTGAGGAGGACCGCTGGCACCTCGCCAAGGAAACCCGCTATGTCCTTGAAGGCGGGGGCGATGTTGATCTTCCGTATCGGGTAATCATCCTGCCCCAATCGTGGAAATCGAATCCCTGGGATAAACTGGACGAATCCGATACGCCCGCACAATGGGGCAACCGCATCCCCATCCTGGTCATTCCGGAGGCGCCAACCAAGATCGAAGCCGCGTTAGGCGAATGGTTGCGCGACAATCTGCAAGCCAATCGCAACGTGGTGCGTTTTCTGATCCCCAGGGATGGTTCAAGCAACCTCTTTCTGGATCGTGACCTGCTGGTGCTGGCCCGCTGTGTTTATCTGGCCGAGCAGTGGAAAAGGCAGAACCCGGAATACGGCAGGCTGCAAACCAAGTATCAGAAAGAGTTGCGCGATATCTTGAAGTCGCGTTTTGACCGTTTCGCAATCATTGCTAACTGGAATTTTCAGCAGCCCCAGAACTGCCGCTTCTCCATTGAAAGCCACAAGACCGAAGGCGCGAAGATTCCTGATGCCATCGACAAGAGCATCCGTGAAAACCTCTTTATCCCGGAAGACTTTGACGATTTTGTCATGGCGGCAGCACCCAACAATGAGCAGGTCAGTAAACTGCTTAAGGAGCTGAAAGAGCCGCGTCCCGGTGGTAAGGACTGCATACCCTGGCTCGGTGAAACCCTGGTCAAGGAACGCCTAATCCGGCTCTGCGCACGTGGGCAAATCGCCGTAAATCTCAGGGGGATGGAGTATCTCCAGGCCCATGATGACGAGACTGAAGAAGCAGCCTACAAGCGCATGCGCGGTAAGCTTGGGACCGGCAAGCACCTGGACGAGACCCATGTCTTGTTACCACAGAATGTCCCTGCAACTGGTGGCGTTACACAACCCGGGCCGATAGAGCCTAATCCGCCTGGCCCAGGCGGGCAGGAACCACCCAGTGGCGTGGATCCGGTCATAGGTGGCTCAGGTGAAACCACCACGGGTGGTCAGCCCAGCCCCGGCAGCATCTTCGGAGGCGGCGGATATGCGCCGCTATCCGCACCAGCTACCTCGTCACTGAATCTGTTGGGCAAGGTCGAAACCTGGGGGATTGGTACCGGCACACAGTTGCGGTCACTGACGTTGCGGGTAGATCAGCTCACCGGTGCGCAACTGCAAGAGCTGATCCGCAAACTGCCTGACGGCATGACCTATGGCCTGGATCTGGAAAAGGAGGAAGGGTGATGACGCTCCCCCTCGATCTGATCCAGACCCTGCAACACGCTGAGTCGAATGAGGCCTGGGCTGCCATTCTTGATCATGCATGGCGCCTCTGCTCACAACCCCTCACGGACGGCAAGGAGGTTACCGAAGTACTCGCCCGCGACCGTGCCCTGGCTGACGTGGACCACTTTCTGGCTACCGCCGGTTGGGATCTCTGGGGCGACTATGAAGCAACCGTACCGCTTACCTCTCAGAAGCTCTCGGACTGGTGGGACGGGCACTCACCAGGGCGCGCCGTCTTGATACTGGATGCCTTCTCTCTGCGCGAGGCCCCCTGGATTCTAAACGAAGCCGAGGCCAGAGGTTTTACCGTCACGGATGCCCGCCCGACTGGCGCCGAACTGCCCGCGGACACCACCCCTTTCGCCAAAGCCCTCGGGTTTGCCCAACGCTCGTCCTTGGGCAACAACGGCGCGGGCAGCGGCCATAGGCTTCAAGGAGCCCGTACCGAATCCGCCGACATCGCGTGGACCGATTGCGCCTCCCTTGTCGGCGCGGAACCTGATTGGGTATTTTGGCACCACTGGCCCGATCACCGCCTGCATGACCACGATGATCCTGGTAAAGGGCTACAGACCCTCACCGAGGAGGTGGAGGCCCACCTTACGAGCGATGCCTTCTGGTCCCTCGTCGAGCGGCTTGCTACAGGCCGCCGCCTGGTCATCACAGCTGACCATGGCTATGCCGCGAGCGGGCAGTTTACCGACACCAATGCCGAGCAATCAGATTACCTGAAAAAACGCTACAAGAGCGGCCGCGCCATCCCCAGCGATGAGGCGCCTGGTGCCTGGGTACCCCCCATCGATCTGGCTATCGAAAGCGCCCGGGGTCGCTACCTTTACGTCAACGGCCGCCGCAAATGGAAGAGTCATGGCGGCTACCCGACCCTGACCCACGGTGGTCTGAGCGTTTTGGAAGTCATTGTGCCCTTCATCGAACTCAGCAGGAATACATAACATGGCGAAAGACCAACCCTGGAAAGCCAAGGGCATGAAGAAGGACGAATGGCTGGCCGGGGAGGTAGCCAAAGCGGTCGGTGCAGGCAAGCCCTGGAATTGCGAGACCGTCGATTTTTCCGATCCCAACCGTCCGGCGACCTGCATCGAGGTGGATTTCCCGATCATCCCCATCAACCAGATCGCGGCCATCGAGGGCAATGCCGGCAAGCCCATCTACCAGATGTCCAAATGGTGGGCGCGACGGCGCAGCAGCGTATTTCGCTCGATGTTGCTGGCCTCGGCCATCAAAGCACCGGAAGACCCGGCCGAAGCGGCCAAACTGGTCTGGGACGCCTACTACGGCAACCACCAGAAAAAGGGTGCCTTCAAGAACCTGAAGGTGGCCGACATCTTCATGGGTGGCGGCACCACCATCGTCGAAGGCTCCCGGCTGGGGATGCAGATGGTCGGAAACGACCTAAATCCTGTGGCCTGGTTCGTGGTGAAGAATGAGCTGGCCCAGGTAGATAAGGAGGAGGTCGAGGCTCTGCTGGCAGAGATCGAAGCCAAGGTAAAGCCACAGATCATGCCGTTTTACGCCTGCGACTGCCCGCGAGGCCACAAGGGGCAATGGACCCGCATCAGCACCGGCGAGCTAATGGGTGAGGACTTTGATCCGCTGGTGTTAACGCCGGAGGAGCGTAATGATTACAGCTACCACGGGCCAGAGATCATCTATGCCTTCTGGGCCAAGCATGGTCCCTGTCAGGTCACTGGTTGTGGCCATCGTACCCCGATCATGACCAGCCCGGTGTTGGCCATCAAAACCCTCACCGTGAAAAGCTGGCCGCGTACCTGTAAGCACTGCGGTTGTAGCTACGACATCGAGGAGCGGGATGCCCGTATGGCACCTGGCGTTTCGCTGGTGGTGGCTGAGACCGAGAGGCCCTTCGCTACTGCAAGGCTGAATGAATACAGTGGGGAACCGGAGGGTGCCGAATGCCCCTGCTGCGGCAAATCCGAGACATTCGGTAAGCTGGGCAAGGGCAAGCGAAAGAAGGTGGAGTTGTCACTGCTGGTGCATCCCCAGTGGCTGCAAGGGGAGGCGTCTCACGACGAACAGGGGCGGCCCTATGGTGGTAGTGCGAATGACCCGGTAGATGAGACGGTCCGCTGGAACCGGGTAAGGGCGGAGAAGTGCAAGTTGATCGAGGTGAGGGGGAAGTTGCCAGAGGAGATTAGCTGTCCCGATACCGGCGTGCCGATGCAGACTGGGAAAGACGGCGGAACAACCCCGAGGTCTGGGATATTTGTTTGTAGCGAATGTGGAACAAGCCAAAGATATGTTGAATCGGTGGAAAAAACGGAAAAAACAGCACCGGTAATGAGCTATGCCGTCCAGGGATATTGCCCTTATTGTGACACAAATGGCGAGGCGTATTCTGGTAGGTTCTTCGACATTTGTCGTGCTCCAGAGCAGATTAATACTGCAAATATGGAATGGGAGGGACGTAGTCAAAGTGATCTAGAGCCGTATTGGCCAAAGAGCGAAATTCCCTTCGGGCACATGACACATCAACGTCAACCACTGCCTCAGCATGGTTATACTCACTGGTGGAAGATGTTCAACGCCAAGCAGTTGCTCGTGCATGCCCTATTACTTAGAGAAATAATAAGCTCAGAGAGAAAAGAAGAAACAAAACTTTTTGTGCTTGGGGCGTTTCAACAATATTTAAGAAATCAGAATAGTTTCTGTTTTTGGGACGTAGGATACGACAAGTTGTGTCCAAGTCTGAGTAATGCCAACTTTCATCCGAAGAATAATTTTGTCGAAAATTGTGTGTTCCCAAAACTGGGCCGAGGTAACTGGCGGAGCCAATATGGGAGCGTAGTTTCTGCGCTCGATTGGGCGATTGAACCATGGGAACTTGTGCAGAATGAAAGGCTTTCTAATCAATCCGCAGTGTTGTCCGACTATCTTTCCAGCAAAAGTGGGAAGGTTAAGTGCGGTGATTCAGTAACGGGTGGTATGGCCTTTTGCGGTTCGTCAACCGATCTGGGAAGCATTGGTACAGGCACGTACGACTTGGTTGTTACCGATCCACCCTTCGGTGGTCTGCTGCACTATTCTGAGCTATCCGACTTTTTCTATGTCTGGCTCCGACTGGTTCTCAAAGAACGGTATCCAGACATATTCGGCGGCGAATACACGTCTAAGACCCTGGAGGCGGTTGCCAACAGGGCGCGCCAACCAGGCAAGGATGAAGAGAAGGGCATCGACAACGCGGATGTCTTCTATCAGCGCCTTCTCACCGAGTGTTGGAGGGAAGCAGGCCGGGTACTCAAGCCCGCCGGGCTGTTGAGTTTTACCTTCCACCACAGCGAGGATGCACCTTGGGTCTCGGTGCTTGAGTCATTGTTCGATGCCGGTTTCTACCTGGAGGCCACCTACCCGATCCGCAGTGATGAAACCAAGGGCACCGGCCAATTCGGTTCAAAACAAATCGAATACGACATCATCCACGTCTGCCGTAAACGTATCGAGGAGCCCAAGCCCATCTCTTGGGCCAAGCTACGCCGCCAGGTGTTGCGCGATGTCCGTGACCTGCAAGAGCTGCTCGAACACCACCAGGAAGAAGGCCTGCCCGAGGCCGATATGCAGGTAATCCGGAGAGGCAAGGCATTGGAGTATTTCTCCCGCCACTACGGCAAGGTCTTTAAGGACGAGGATACGCCCATGACGGTGCTGGAGGCGCTGCTGGGTATCAATCAGCTTCTGGATGAAGAGGCCGGTGGTATCAAAGAAGCGCCACCTCACAACGCTGAGCCCTTCACCCGCATGCTACTGCGCCTGTTCGATGGTGCCAGTCAACTGCCCCGTGATCAGATGCAGAAATTCCTGCGCGGCACTGGCAGCGCTCCCTCCGATTTCGCTAATCGAGGTTGGGTATACGAGGAGAAGAAGGTATTCCATCTCATGTCACCGCTGGATCTTGCCCAAAGCTGGATCGGCAGACACCGCCGAGGGATGCAGAGCGACTACGACCAGGCTATGTTCCTGATCGGAGCCTGTTTCGAGGGTAGCGGTATCAACGCCAGCGAAACGCTGAACAACGAAAACTTCAAACCCCACCCGGCGATGGGCGCCATCCTGGCCTGGTTCAAGACCCACGGTGCCGATTCGCCGGTGCGGAACGCCGCAAGTACCGCCGCGACCCTCTACCGAACCTGGGAATCGAAAAACCAGGCCAAGGTTCGGCAGCTTTCCCTGTTCGATGCACTGGGTGAAGAGGAGGTCTGATGGTCAGAACACGTTTCAATCAAGGATGGCCCCGTCGCGGTATTGCTCTACTATGGGACGCCGGAATCCTATCCGGGCTGAACAGCCCCCAGGAGGTGGTGTCGTTACGGCAGTTCTTCGCTCTGGTGGACAACTGGCCGGACGATCTGCCCGCTGCGGATGGCGATGCCTTGGTGGTATCAGGGGTGGAAGGTTGTCTTGATGTGCTCAGCGGGGAGGACGCCGTGACCTGGATCGAGACCGACCTGAAAGAGGCTGTCTTGTCCTTTCAGGATTTCTATCAAGGACAGGCTGGCTTGATCCTCTGGACGCCGAGTGGCCGCAACCGCATCACCATGAAAGGGGCAAGCGAAGAGTACTTCTGGAAACACCGCCAATCTGGCGATGGGGGATTGCCCATTGGTCGCCTTCTCTTCTCCGGCGCGGAGAACGAGGTCGAACGCTTGCTGAATACCGACGATCCCAACGCGGACTACGACGGCAAACATTGGGCGGGATTGCACCATCCCCGCATTAGTTGATGGGTGTTTCGGTGGCTGAGCCTGGCTTTCAACCCGGTCAGCGGGTGTTGCACCCAGAGTTTGGCGAGGGCGTGGTTGTACGCCTAGCCGCCAATGGCTATGTCCATGCCTTTTTCCCAACGGGTGAACGCCAAGTATTCGGCGAGTCGCTGCGCCCTGCATCCAGTCGCGCAGAACAGATTATTTCCAATGTACAGGGTGGCGCGGATCGGCTGCGCACAGCTTGGTTGCACGTAGAAGCCCATGCGCTGCCATTGATGGAGAACGCGGCGGCTCTAACCTCGGCGCGGATCGATCTGTTACCCCATCAGGTAGTTTTGACTCACCAGGTCGCCACCGCTTCCCCCCGCCGCTTTCTGGTGGCCGATGAGGTGGGCTTGGGCAAGACCATCGAAACGGCATTGATCCTGCGCGAGCTTGCCAGTCGCGGCGAGCTGAAGCGAGCGTTGATGGTGGTACCGGCGGGCCTGGTGAACAACTGGCACCGGGAATTGAACGAGGTCTTCAATCTCGACTTCGAGGTGTTCGGTGCGGAAGGCGATGTAACCGATCGCAAGAGCAACGCCTTCGCCAAACATGACCGCCTGATTGCCAGTGTCGACACTCTGAAGCGCAAGGCACGGATCAACCGCCTGAAAGAGGCGCCGCCTTGGGACCTGGTGGTGTTCGACGAGGCCCATCACCTATCTGCTTACAAGAACGGCCGCAAGGTACGCAAGACCGAGAACTACAAACTGGCCGAGGCGTTACGTGACCATGCCCGCGATCTGGTTCTACTGTCGGCAACGCCGCACCAGGGCGATCATTTCCGCTTCTGGATGCTGATCCAGTTGCTCAATCCCACGTTGTTCAAGAGCCCGGAGGAGATGGTCGAGGAGCGCCACCGTCTCAATGAGGTGGTCTATCGACGCACCAAGGCGGATGCCTGCACACCGGATGGTTCCCAGTTGTTCGCCCGGCGATGGGTACATACCGAGTCCTTCACCATGAATGTGGCGGAGAAGGCCTTCTACGCCAAGTTGCGGGAATACCTGCTGGATGGTTTCGACCTGGCCAAGAAGCAGGGCAACCAGGGCCGTGCGCTGGGTTTCGTAATGACCATCTTTCAGAAGATTGCGGCCTCCAGCTTTGCCGCTGTGCGCAGCACCCTGCAACGCCGGCAGCTGGCGCTGACTATCCATGAAGCGATCCTCAAGGATAAAGAGCTCGACATTGATGGGCACCAGGCATTGATGGCTGAGGCCCGTCGCTTGATCCATCATGAAACCGGATTGCCTGATGATCCGGTAGGGCGTGGCGAGGTAGACCGAATCCTCGCCGACCTCAAGCTCCGTCTGATCCGCAAGCTGGACGAAGACAACCTGGCTGCGGTGGCTTCATCGGAATCTTCAGAGCTGGTTACCGCCGAAGGGGAGGAGGCAGCTGCAACGGCGGTAGAGCTCTCGTTGCCGGAAGAGAGATTGCGTATCGGCGAGCTGCTGGCTGTCTTTCCACCTGATCGTGAGACCAAGGTTGAGAAACTGTTGCGTGGTCTCGGAGCGTTGTGGAACCAGGACCCAGGCGAGAAGGTTGTGATCTTCGCCACCTACCTGGCAACAGTCGATCTGCTGGCGCGGGAGATCGAGGCAGCGTACCCCGGTCAGGGTGTGGTGGTCTTGCGGGGTGGCGATCACGGTATGAAGGTCGCGGCAGAGAAGCGATTCCGGAGGACAGATGGTCCCCGTGTGCTGATCTGTACGGCGGCTGGGCGCGAGGGGATCAACCTGCAATTTAGCCGTGTCCTGTTCAATTTCGATCTGCCATGGAACCCCATGGATGTGGAACAGCGCATCGGCCGCATCCACCGTTACGGGCAAAAGGACACAGCCCAGGTCTACAACCTAGTGCTGTCCGATACCATCGAAGGCCGCATCTTCCTGCTGCTGACCGACAAGCTCACCGAGATTGCCCGCACCTTGGGAAAGGTCGATGAGCACGGTAATGTGACCGAAGACCTGCGGGGGCAGATCCTTGGCCAATTGACTGACCGCTTAAGCTACGACCAGCTCTACCGGGAAGCACTCTCCGATCCCGAATTAAAGCGCACCCGTGAAGAGCTGGAAGCTGCGATGTCCAACGCCAGGGAGGCAAGAAAGGTGGTGTTCGAGCTGTTCCAGGATCTGGACCGCTTCAGCCTGGATGACTACAAGCCTCTAGCGGACATTGACGAGAGCAAGGCGCGGATTATCGATTTCTTGCGAGCGGCTGTGAGCAACAGCGGGGGAGTCTACCGTCAGCTCGATGGCCTTCGCTTTGAACTGGCAACGCACGATGGGGAAACGCCGTTTGTCTGCACCCTGGATCGCGATCTGGCTCAGGATGATGAAAATTTGGAGCTGATCGGTATAGATCACCCGATCACGGATCGGCTATCGGCACAATGGCGATCTATTGAAGCTACCCGACTGGGAGCGACAGCATCCCTTGGTCTCGATGAACCTGTGGTGCTCAGTGTTTGGCTGGTTCACTCTTTCGGTGGTAGGCAGGATTCCGGTGCGCACATAGTTCCGATCGCGGTGGGCGGGGACGGAAAACGTGTGCCAACCGTCGAAAAACAGTACAGAGATTGTTTCAAGGCATCGGCTGGACATCCTCAGTTCGAGTCATCTGAGCGAGCCGAGCTGCTGCACACGTTTATCGAGCCGACGCTACAGCGTGAGCTGGGTTATCGAGGTATAGCGAGCCCGGAGAAGGGGTATTCAACTGAATTGCTGGCTTGGATTGAGCTGGAATAGTAGTAATGAAGGCCCGGACAAAAAACCTTAGCGACCTCCCCGCCGAAGCGTTTCGACCGAAACGGGCCATGTTACTGTTTACGATAGGCCAACGTGTCTAGAAATCTATCCCGGTATGGCTTGTTTGGGATCGCATTGGGTGCCTGGCACCCTGCTTGCCAGCTAAGCACCGAACCAGATTGCTCCGTCAAAGGATTCTGGGCTACCTCCACAAGTTTCGGAAAATGGCTCCGAGCGCTGCTTAGCCTTCTGCTTCAGTACCCATCCAAGGATGGTTACCCTATAAACTTTAGTAAATTTAACCATACCATTGGTGCCACGGCAGGCCATAGGTAAGCCTGTGCCGTAGATAGCCTCGGGGCTGCTGATGCAGTGATTTTGCTCAGAGGGAGGGAGCGAGGGAGAGGAGCGGCAACAGTTACCCAAGGACCGGACATCGTTAGATGTATCCGGTTCCCGGACTTTTGCCGCAACTGATTTGCCCGTCGGTCGGTCGCTCAGTCGTTTCGCGGGTGCAAAATGGTTCATTCATTTGCACTTGCCAGTTCACAGCAATGCCGCTGTTCGCACAGGGTCTGGCTAATAGATTGGTGCTCTGCGTCCAAGGAAAAATCCAATATAAACGCTCTGCTATCCGTTCCATTCAGTCTTCCTGCGGAGTTATGTGCGAAGCCCATTGTAACTCCTTGGCTAAAAGCCTTTTACTGCACCGCATCCAATCGGGACCGACAATAGTCGTGACGCATAAATATGGTGAGGAGGAGCTCTCGAATGTGCTCCTCTCAACGTATAGCGAATGAATAGGTAGATTTTGTTGAATTGCTGGATTGCCAGTAAAAAGATTAATAGATTTATTTCTGGTGGTGTGGGAAATAGAAGGTCTAATAAAAGATGTACTCATAAATAAATACCTGATAGAATATTCGTTAAATTCTGGCAAATTCGCTGAAAAGCGGAGACGCAAAACTTCCGGTCTAAAGAGTAAATCTCCATGACAGCGGGGTTGCCAAGTAGTCAGCTCAGACTTCTTGCCTACCTGTGAGTCATATATCTACTTTAATTCTCGGCGGTTAGATCAACTCGTAGGATGAGATATTTATGCCGTTGCGAGAGAGTAAATGTATTACATACCTAGAAGATGTAGAAACTGGCAATATCAGAGTCGCCAGGAAATTAGAAGAATGTCTTCGTAAGCATGCGAGTGGCTATAAAAATACCCAGATTTATCCGATTCAAACAAAAAGAGATCTAGCTGAGGCGATAATTATTGCTTGGATTGGGAAAAGTATAAATGACATGAAGACATCGATTTAACAGAAAGTAATAAAGACGACAATAATGAGGTGAATATGAGAAAGGCAAATTTATTCTTCATTGCTTTAGCTTTTTTTGTGTTGTCCCTGGAGGCGCAAGCAGCATTTGTACCTGGAAGTAATAGTCAGCTAACTCCACGCGTTATTGAACAAGTAGCAGAAGCGCTAGAGGGTGAGTATGTATATTTCAAGGATTGCAATCGATACCTTAAATTTGCTCAAGATGTGTTGCGTTACGATGGTCAACCGATTGATACCTTTAAACTGCAACAGAAAGTTGTTTCGAATGGCACAGTGCAGAAAGCTATATGCGTAGTAGGGTACGCGCACATGTTTAAATATGTTATTAATAGTGTGAACTGGCTTATCAATGAAGGAAAGTTTAATCCAAAAAACGAGAAATCATTAGTTAATAAAACAATCGAAATATCTAAGTGGGTAATTGATAAATCGGACTATGTAAAAAAATATGATAATAGTAAGTTTCAATGCTCATCACGAGTGCCTGTACGTCGCATAACCGAACCTCATTATGGAGACCCGGTGACATTTCCAGTTCAAATAAGCTGTAAATCTTTGCCTTATGGTGCTATCCGGATATTAGATATTGATAAGAAGAGTGTATTGATAGATGGTGTTCAGGCTTTTGATCGTTCAACTGGAAAAATTGCTGGTGAGACTTTTGACGTTTTCTTTGAATGATTCACTATGCCAGGAAAGGTGTTGCTATAGCTATATATAATCGTAGATTGTAAGGAGACTTAGTCATTTCACAGCCTTCAATTACAGTGTGTCCTCAGTGTGGCGGAAAGAAGCCGTATTTAATGGCATGCTTGGATTGCGGTTATAGCTATCTAAAAAATGCAATCAGACATGCACCGGCGAGTACTTGTCCGCGGTGTGGAGCACAAGCAACAAAAGAGCATATTCAGCGTGCTAGGTGTAAAAATGTTAACAAACCGCATCAAAGCAAGGACAAGCGATTACCTGATTACGACAGCGAACGTGGAAAGAATGACCTTTTTAGGAGAAGGCTTGTACTTAGCGGTGGCGGTTTTGGAGTTGGTAAAGGTAAAAAGTAATATGGAGTAGGCCCCTCATTAATGAGGGGCCTGATTTTTTAAATCATTCTAATGTGATCCTCGATTTCACTGATGATAGCTTTGTCTCGCAAGTCTTGAAGGGCTTTTTCAGCCTTCTGGTAAGCAGACCAAGCAAGGTAGACGTTGTATTGTAAATCTACCTCAACATACGATCTTGGAACGCAAGCCACTACCACGCCATTTTCCTTTAATACTTCGTATTCACACATAATTTTGTTCTCAATGGTCGATGAATTGTGAAATACGGTCAACCAGAATCATTGACCTACTAAATATAGCGACTGTGATGACATAGGTGATTTATGGGTTTTTCATAGTAATAATGACTAGAAAACGGGGCCTGTAGAGTCAATGTTACCGGTATAAGATTATAAGTATTATTGATTTAATCTGTCTAAATGGTGCTTCATTTGTAGCAGCGTATGTCGAGTATTTATTTAATAGCTGAATGGTGCAATAATCTCTGACGTCCTAAAATGAACCACCTCAGTGGTACACTAGCAGATATTTCAATGAAAATAACTCATTGAATATGAAGTAAAAAATATGCAGAGAGGAGAATCCCACCCTCTCCGCCATACAACAGGCAGACCGTCCCTGGTGAGGCACGGTCCGGCCGGAAGCCCCGAAGAGGGTGGGTGAGAAACCACGTCGGGTTCGACGGAGCCGCGTAGCGGCGGAGCACGGCGCAGCGTAGCGCAGCCGCCCCGAAGGGGCGAGGCCGGAGGCCGAGTCATCCCACCCTCTCCGCCATATAACAGGCAGGCCGTCCCTGGTGAGGCACGGTCCGGCCGGAAGCCCCGAAGAGGGTGGGTGAGAAACCACGTCGGGTTCGACGAAGCCGCGTAGCGGCGAAGCACACCCCTGCTTTTCCATTTATCAAAGTCACTTTGGGCTTAAGTAACAGACTGATTAGAGGTGGAAAATCAGTCAGCGTTTGGGGGCGAGACATCGGAACCCAATCCATGCGTCCCTTCTCCCCCGGGGAGAAGGTCAGGATGAGGGGATCCAGGCAATCGTGAGTTAACATGTTTTACCCCCCTCACCCCAACCCTCTCCCTGAGGGAGAGGGAGTTTGTAGGGTGGCAATGGCATCACGTATTTCCCAAACCCTATCTCCACACGACGAATACTGACCAATTCATGGCCTACCAATTCCAACCGATCGGCACTATTCAATCCCCCTTCAAGGAGAAGTTTGGCATTCCGCGCCAGCCCGGGCTGGTGCCGGAGCTCCGGGCCCAACTGGTGCTGTCCGCCCCCTACAGCCAGCCAGAGGCGGTCGCCGGACTGGAGGGTTACTCCCATATCTGGATCCAGTTCCTGTTTCACCGGTCAGTGAAGGAGGCGTGGCAGCCGATGGTGCGACCACCGCGCCTGGGTGGGAATCGCCGGGTCGGTGTGTTTGCCAGCCGCTCCCCCTTCCGCCCCAACCCGATCGGTCTTTCGGTGGTCCGGCTGGAGCGTGTGCGGGTCGAGGATGGGGGCGTGGTTCTGGATATTGCCGGGGCCGACCTGCTTGATGGTACCCCGGTGCTCGATATCAAGCCCTACCTTCCCTACGTGGACAATATTCCCGCCGCCCGTTCCGGATTCGCCCCGCAGGCCCCACCCGTGCTGCTGAAGGTGCGTTTTACGCAGCGGGCGCTGGAACAGATTGGCGAGTACCCGGAGGCGGAGAATCTGGAGTCGCTTATTCGTCGCCTCCTGGAGCTGGATCCCCGGCCTGCCTATTCAGGCAAGACACAGCCGGCACGCATCTACGGCATGCGCCTGTACGACTTCGACCTGCGCTGGCGGGTGGATGAGCAGGGTGTGGAGGTGCTCGAGCTGGCAGCGCTCTGACCGGGCTCTGTTGGCAGGCCCTAGTAGCCCGGATAGACCTGTCGCACGGCGCTACGTACGGTCTCGATCTCGCTCACCATGCCTTTTAGGGTGGGGATCGTATCCACCCTTTCTATCAGTGTGGATACGGGACCCACCTGCTGAAGTATCTGGCTGTAGAGTTCCCAGACCGGGTCGATAATCTGTTGCCCTGCTGTTTCCGTCCCCTTGTCCGCCGGCTGGATGGTAATGTCGGGAAGGTGTATCTGCTTTATTCGTTCCGGCGGGAGCTGGGCGATGTAGTTCTCCGGGGCGAATCCCTGCTGCAGGCTGCTCGAGACGAGGTTGCCAAGATCCAGCAGAATGAACGAATCCGAACGTTCTGCCACTTCCCGGATAAACTCAGTCTCCGGGATCTCCTGGGCCTGGCTGTGCTCCCCGGGAACATTCTCCAGCAGGATCTGCCGTCCCAGCAGCTCCTGTACCTGCCGGATGCGCGATACCACGTGTTCCAGGGTGTCCTCAGAGTAGGGGAGCGGCAGCAGTGTACCTTGCAGGTCATCGGCCCCCTTCCAGCAGAGATGGTCAGAAATCCACACCGGGTCAACCTGTTCTATCAGTGACTTCAGCTGTTGCAGATAGTCGGGGTCCAGGGGCCAGGGGCTGCCGATGGCCATGGAGAGGCCGTGCATAACCAGCGGGTAGTGTTGGGCCAGCTGTTCGATCGCACGCCGCTTCGAGGCTTCACCGCCCAGATAGTTTTCGGTGATTACCTCGATGAAATCCAGGTCTGGCTTCTGCTGCAGAATATCGTGCAGATACTCATTGCGCAGGCGAATGCCGAAGCCGAGGTAGGGGAGCGGGGAGCCGGGCGAGGAGTTCGTCATATGGATGCCAAAGCTGCTGCGGACGTGGCATGACCATACTCCGCTTCTCCCCGCTTCGGCAAGGGTTGAATCCGGGTTTGGGATCATGTCATGGATGGCCGCTCTTGAAAAGTGTCCGGAAGGGACCCATTGCTGCAGTGGTAGAGAGTTAACAGGGCGCATGCCGGGAGAGTGAGATGCCGCATATAGTCTGCCCCCACTGTCGAAGTGTGAATCGGGTTCCCGGAGAAAGGCTGGCCCAGGGGCCGAGTTGCGGCCGTTGCAAGGCAGCGCTGTTCAATGCGCAACCGATTGCGGTGGATAGTGCCGCTTTCGAGCGTTTCGTGAGCCGCAGCGAACTGCCTCTACTGGTCGATTTCTGGGCACCCTGGTGCGGCCCCTGTCGTATGATGGCGCCGGCTTTCGAGGAGGCGGCCAGACGGCTGGAACCGGCGGTTCAGCTCCTGAAGGTGAATACCGAGCAGGAGCAGGCCATCGCCTCACGCTACAGTATCCGCAGTATTCCGACCCTGATGCTGATCCGTGGTGGTGAGGAAGTGGCCAGGATGTCAGGCGCAATGGATGCGTCCAGCCTGGTGGCCTGGACCCGACAGCAGCTGTGAAATTGGCCGGGTGTCGAATGGACATCGATACCCGTATTCAAGTAGAATTCACGCCGGTCAGCGGCGCTGAGCTCCAGTACGGTCGCTTCCGGAAAATATCCTAATTCATTGGCGGGATGGCTCCCTTGAGACTGTCCCGTTCAGCATGCCTGAAGGGGACTGATTCCTTGAGAAAACCCGCAATACTGGTCTTGGAAGATGGAACAGTCTTCCGTGGTGAGTCCATCGGTGCCGATGGTCAGACGGTTGGTGAAGTGGTTTTCAATACCTCGATCACCGGTTACCAGGAGATCCTGACAGATCCCTCCTACTGCCGGCAGATCGTCACCCTCACATATCCCCATATCGGGAATACGGGTACCAATGACGAGGACGAGGAGTCGCGAGCCATCTTTGCCTCGGGGCTGATCATCCGGGATCTTCCCCTGCTGGCCAGTAACTGGCGCAACCGACGTCCCCTCGACCAGTACCTGAAAGAGAGAGGGGTGGTGGCGATTGCCGGCATCGATACCCGCAAGCTGACCCGGATTCTGCGTGAAAAAGGGGCCCAGTCCGGCACCATTGTGGCCGGAGATCAGCCTGACCAGGAGGCGGCGCTGACTGCCGCACGGGGTTTTCCCGGGCTCAAGGGCATGGATCTGGCCAAAGAGGTTACCACCCACGCCCCCTACGAGTGGGCGCAGGGGAGCTGGACCCTGGAGGAGGGACTGCCGGAGTCTCCGGGGCACCTCGAGGAGAGCCTGCCAACCCACGTGGTCGCCTACGATTACGGCATCAAGCGCAACATTCTGCGCATGCTGGTGGATCGTGGCTGCCGGATCACCGTGGTACCGGCCCAGACGCCGGCCAGCGAGGTGCTGGCCATGAAGCCGGACGGGGTGTTCCTGTCCAACGGCCCGGGCGACCCGGAGCCCTGTGATTACGCGATCGAGGCGATACGACAGATTCTGGAGACCGATACCCCCATGTTTGGCATCTGCCTCGGCCACCAGCTGCTGGCCCTGGCCAGCGGTGCCGGCACGGTAAAGATGAAATTCGGCCATCATGGAGCAAATCACCCGGTCCAGGACCTGGAGAGCAGGGTGGTGATGATCTCCAGCCAGAACCACGGCTTCGCGGTGGATGAACAGAGTCTGCCGGACAACCTGGTCGCCACCCACCGCTCCCTGTTCGATAGCTCCCTGCAGGGTATTCATCGTACCGATAAACCGGCCTTCGGGTTCCAGGGGCACCCGGAGGCCAGCCCGGGACCCCATGACGTGGCACCGGTGTTCGATCACTTTATCGAGTTGATTCAGGCCGCGGAATAGTGCGGAACATGCGAGCAAAGAGAAATCAGCCATTTACTGCGGAATTGAAAGCAACCAATGCCAAAAAGAACAGACATTGAAAGCGTACTGATCATCGGTGCCGGACCCATCGTGATCGGCCAGGCCTGCGAGTTCGACTACTCGGGTGCCCAGGCCTGCAAGGCGCTGCGGGAGGAGGGCTACCGGGTGATCCTGGTCAACTCCAACCCGGC
>JAPHTA010000188.1 GCA_026196475.1 Sedimenticola sp. | reverse complement strand
TCGACCAGCACCAGGCTGTCGTTCACCACCACCCCGGTCAGGGCCATCATGCCGAGCAGGCTGAGCATGGTCAGATCCATGCCCATGATCCAGTGTCCGCCCAGGGCACCGATGGCACCGAACGGGATGATCGACATCACCACCAGCGGCTGCAGGTAGGACTTGAAGGGGATCGCCAGCAGTCCATAGATGACGAACAGCATGATCAGCAGGCCGACTCCCATGGAGCCGAACGACTCCTGTTGCTCCTGCATCTCGCCGCCGAACTCGTAGCTGACCCCGGGATACTGCAACAGCAACTGGTCGATATACTCCGCCAGCTCCCGCTGCAGCACCGTCATGTTGGCGCTGCTCTTGTTGATGTCGGCCTTGACCGTCACTGTCCGGTAGCGGTTGATGCGGATGATCGAGGTGGGGCTCTTGCCCGGCTTCAGCTCCACCACCTGGCCCAGAGGCACGCTCAGGCCGGATGCACTGGTGATGCGCAGGTCCCGCAGGTTGGCCACCGAGCGGCGCTCCGACTCGGGGAAGCGCACCATCACCCGCACATCGTCCCGGCCACGCTGGATACGCTGCACCTGGAAGCCGTAGAAGGCGTTACGTATCTGGCTCAGGATCTCGGACCGGGTCAGCCCCAGGGCATGGGCCTCCTCCTTCAACTCCACCTGCAGCTCCTGCTTGCCGTCGGAGAGGGTATCGCTGATGTCGAAAACCTCCGGGTAGAGGGCCAGTTGCTGCTTCAGCCGGTCCGCCACCTCGGACAGGGTGTTGAAGTCGATACCGGAGAACTGCACCTCGATCGGGTCGGATACGCGACCGATCTCGGCCCGGAAGGTGAGATTCTCGGCACCCGGTACAACCCCGATCATGCGTCGCCACTCCCTTACCAGGTCGGTACTCATGATGTCGCTGTCGCGATCCTCCGGGGCGACGATCTCGAAGATCACACGTCCGGTATGGGAGCCGCTGCTGCGGGAGTCGCTGGAGCCGGTGGTGGACTGGATGTTGAGGATCAGGTCGAGGCCGTTGTCGTCACGATACTTCTGTTTCAGCTGGAACGCGGCGTCGGTCATCCGTTGCACGTAGCGGTCGGTCACCTCGAACGGGGTGCCTGCCGGCAGGGTAAGAGAGGCGCGGGCCAGCTCGCTCTGCACCCGGGGCCAGAAAGTGAACCGGGTCCAGCCGGAGCTGACCAGGGTCACCATGATCAGCAGGATGCCGCTGAACAGGACCAGGGTCAGCCAGCGGTTGTTCAGGGCCCACTGCAGCAGCGGCCGGTAGTAACGCAGCACGGCATTCTCGAAGCCGTCGGCAAAACGGTTCTGAAAACGTTCGAACCAGCCCCGCTGCTGGCGCTCGGAGCGCAGCTTGATGTGCTTGAGGTGCGAGGGAAGCACGAACTTGGACTCGATCAGGGAGAAGAGGAAGATCGGGATCACCACGATCGGAATCTGCGCGAACAGCAGCCCCCGGCGACCCTCGATGAAGGCCAGCGGCAGGAACGCGGCAATGGTGGTGAGAATACCGAAGGTGACCGGAACAGCCACCTCCCGGGTACCCCGGATCGCCGCCTCCAGTCCGCTCTCGGCGTGTCGCAGGTGAGTGTAGACGTTCTCCCCGGTGACGATCGCGTCATCCACCACGATACCCAGCACCAGCAGGAAGGCGAACAGGCTGAAGACGTTCAGGCTGACATCGAAAAAGGGCATCGCGACGAAGGCACCCATGAAACTGACCGGCACCCCGATGAAGACCCAGAAGGCGATCCAGGGGCGCAGGAACAGGGTCAGCAGCAGGATCACCAGTACCCCGCCCTGGATCGCGTTGTTGGTCAGAGTCTGCAACCGCTTCTTGACGATAAGGGAGCGATCGCGCCAGGTAGTGAGTTCCACCCCCTGGGGCAGGCTCGCCTGGCGCTGGACGATGTAGGCCTTCACCTTGTCGGCAACATCGATGGCACTCTGATCACCGATCCGGTAGACATCGACAAAGGCGGCCATCTTGCCGTTGAAACGACTGCGCAGCGGCGACTCCTCGAAACCGTCCCGGACCCGCGCCAGATCCTTTACCCGTACCATGCTGCCATCCGGATTGGTGAGCACGGTAATGCTGTCGAACTGGTCGCGCCGGTAGGCCTGCCCCTTGGAACGGATCAGCACCTCACCGCCCTCGGCCTTGATGTTCCCGGCGGAGAGATCCTGGGCACTGCTGTCGATCGCCTCCGCCGCGTCGCGCAGGGTGATGCCGTACTGGCGCAGGCTGTTCTCGGAAACCTCGATAGCGATCTCGTAGTTGCGTACCGCGTCCAGCTCGACCTGGGTGATCCCGGGGATTCGCAGCAGGTCGTTGCGCACCTGCTCCGCCAGCGTCCGTATCTCCTGCTCACTGTAGGGCCCGGCAATCGCCACGGTGATCACCTCACGCCGATAGGTGGAGAGGCTGACCACCGGTTTCTCCGCATCCACCGGCAGGTTGTTGATCGCATCCACCCGGCTCTTGATATCCGCCAGCAGCTCCCGCGGGTCGTAACCGGACTCGATCTCCAGGCCGATGCTGGCGGTCCCCTCGGCGGAGCGGCTGACGATCTCCTTGATCCCCTCCAGGTCCTGCACCGCCTCCTCCACCAGGATCGCAATACCCTGCTCCGCATCCTCCAGGGTGGCGCCACGCAGGTTGATCACCACGTTGACCTGTTGCGCCTCCAGGGTCGGAAACACCTCCAGCGGCAGGCGGTGGTAGAGCGACAGCAGGCCCAGGACCAGCAGGGTCACCATCAGCAGGTTGGCGGCCACGTGATTGCGCGCGAACCAGGCGATCATGGACGCCTCCGGTGCCTGGAGCAGTGACAGCAGGGGGCGCGGTGCAGGAGCAACTCAGCGCTCCCGCCGGGCCGTATTATCGTTCACTTCCCCGATCCCAGGGACCGCCTTCGATGGTCGTCCACCGGGCCGCTCATCCCCCAGGCGACTGACCGGGGTGCCACTGCTGACCTGGCCCAGGGGCGTCAGAACCAGTTCATCGCCCGCTTCCAGGCCGTTGGCGATCACCGCCTCGCGACTGTTCTGCCAGGCCACCTCGATCTCCCGGCGCTGCAGCGCTCGGTCCTGGTAGAGGTAGACGTAGCTCCCCTGGTAGATGGCGGCATTGGGAATCACGATTGCCTGCGGCAGGGTGCGACCCTCGATCTCGGCGGTAACGAACTGGCCGATCTTGAGCGGTCGCCGTTGGTCATCGCTGTCAGCATAGGGGTGGTCGATCTGGGCCGTGACGTAGAGCTGCTGGCTCTGCTCGTCGATCGCTCCGGCCGTGCGCACCAGTGTCGCCGGCCATTTCTCTGCATGGCTGCCGAGAGTGTTGATAATGGTTACCTGCGGTAACGCCTCTTTTGCGCTGCCATCCCGGTAGGCCTCCGGCAGGTCGATGAACGGCAGCTCACTGTTCTTCAGTGGCAGCCGAATCTCCACCCGGTCGGTCGCGTAGATACGGGCCAGGCCCTGGTTCGCCGCAACCACCACCCCACGGTCGACGCTTCGACTCAGGATCCGGCCGGCATAGGGCGCCCTGACCCGGGTTCGCTCCACCGCCAGGCGCGCCTGCTCCAGCTTGGCCATCGCCGCATCGATCTGTGAACGGGCCGCCGCGAGCTGCGGCTTGCGCAAGGCGTAGTCGGAAGCGAGTCCCCGCTTCTGCAGGATCTCCCGGTCCTTTTTGGCCTGATCCGCCAGCGCCTGCTGCTCCTCCAGGTTGACCCGGGCATTGGCCAGTTCCGCGGCGGCGATATCGACCTGGATGCGGTAGTCCCGCGGGTCGATGGTAATCAGGGTCTCCCCGGCGTCGAAGAAGCCACCGTCGCGAAAATTGGGACTGACCTCGATAATCTGCCCGGATACCTGGGCCACCAGTTCACCTTCGGTACGCGGTTGCACCCGGCCGAAAGAGTTGATTTTCACCGGGTACTCCCGGGCAACCAGCTCCAGCGTCTCGACCTGGATCATCGGTACCGGTGGCTGATCACGACGCGCCGCCTCCGGCTTGTAGTAGGAGATCAGCAGGGCTACACCGACAAACAGCGCCAGAAACAGCAGAGGCAGGAGCTTACGCATGATCATTCAGGAGTCAGGGTCACTGCTGTCCCACAAACTCCCTCCCCCTGAGGGAGAAGGGACGCACGAAATGGCTTATCCATGTTTTTTACTTCTTCGTTCACTGCTGTCCCATAAATTGTTTCGGTTCTGACGCAAGTCCATGAATTGCATGCACGAAACAGCCATCCGTAGCTTCATGGACATGAAAGTCGCGAAAC